>CALCQT010000480.1 GCA_937894825.1 uncultured Anaerolineaceae bacterium | reverse complement strand
TGGCATCGACAGCCATCTCCACTTCACCATAAGCAGTCACGATGATCGTGCGGGGGGAAGGTCGCATGCGCCCGATATCATACAGCAAGTCCGGACCATACTCCTTATTGATCTGCACGTCCAACAACACAATATCAATCGATTGCTGTGAAAGGACCGTGCGCGCTTTGGTCAGGTTTTCAGCGTCATAGATCTCATAACCTCTTTTGCTCAGGTTCTGCTTGATCCCTTCACGGAAATTGTCTTCGTCATCTACCACAAGGATAGAAAATCCCATCTTAGCCTCCCCCATTTACCACGGGCAAAAAAATCTCAAACACCGTTCCGCCCGGATAAGACTTGACCTGAATCGTCCCTTTATGAGACGTAATGATTCGCTTACTGATCGCCAGGCCCCAGCCGTTCCCCTTTTTCTTCGATGTGACAAACGGTTCAAAGACATGATCGATCAGCTCATCCGGAATTCCCGGACCGCTGTCGGAAATCGAAATCAGCGCTTTGCTCCGGCCCACTTCCGAACGGTGCAGGCTGAGCTTCAGCGAGATGACCCCGCCTTTGCTTTCAAAGGCGTCCAAAGCATTCCCGATCAGGTTATTGAACACCTGTTCCAGCGTTCGCGGATCGCCCATAATTTTCGGGAAGTTTTCGGGCGGTGTGTAGTAATATTTGACATTGGCGCGGGCAAAATTGATTTTCCAGCGCTCCAGAATTTCATTGAGATACGAAGCCATATCCATCGCCTCAAGGTTCAGTTTCAGCGGCTTTGAATAGGCCAGAATATTGGTGATTAAATGAGACACACGCGAAGAATCATCTTCGATTCGTTTCGCCGCTTCATAAATCTCGTCACCCTCATTACACAGCCCCTTGATGTTCTGGATCCAAACGCTCATATTATTGATTGGGTTACGGATCTCGTGTGCCAGCAGCGAAGCGAAATCACCCAAAAATGCCCGCTGCGCCAGTTGCTCCGATTTCATCCGGTTTTCTTCCGTCTCAGTGACGTCTTTGAGAATCATCACGATATAAGAGTTCTTTTCATCAAACTCAAAAACCTGGGTCCGAATGTGGCACGGGAAGGATTCACCGCTGCGCCGGTGCAGATACCGAACCGACATACCCTCCGCATCTTCTTCTGAATTGACACTGTTGTTGACAATCCCGCGGATGCCCTCATTCGTCACCAGCAGATCCTCCAGGCTGTGACCAATCACTTCTTCCGGCGAAAAACCAAACATCATCGATGATATCTTATTGATATAAACGATAAAATAATTGCTGTTGATAATGATGACACCCTCAGAGATATTATCGACAATCAACGAATTCAATGAATTTTCGAATATATTCTGATAGAGCGACTTGGTCATCTCCATTTTTTCAAGCAGGCCGCGAAAATGGAAATTGAGAATTTCCAGAATCATCAACAGAGTTTCCTGTTGAGAGGGTTCCAGCCCGGACCGCAGGACAATGATGAAGGCGCCAATTTCCTGGCAGCCATCCTGTATTTTGTACATCAGCCAGGTGTCCGGGAGTTCCTGAAAAGTCTCGTTCATCGGAAGCATTTTTCCTGACGCGACCTCTGACCATGCCGGTTGGACCGTATCGAAGGCCTGATAAAATCGTTTCCGCTGCAGGATTCGATTCAGCATATCCGTCAGATCAAAACGGGAAAAACACTCGCCGGGATAAAAGCCAATTTCTGAGATGCCGGCCTCGATTTCAACCAAATCCAACAGATTTTCAAATCCTTCCAGAAAATCGGTCCGTGAACAAAAAACGACGGAAGCCGAACCCAAAATTCGTGTGACTGCTTCGAGCGGCAGTGCACCGCCCAGTTCAGCCTGCCAGCCGGGATTGAGAACCACGGAAGCCAGGACTGTTTTTTCCGGGTCCAACCAGGAATTCCGGACCTGAATTGATTTTGTTTCGCCATTTTCGGCCGCAAATTCAAACCACATGGTGTGATATTCCGCGGTCGGGACATCTTTCCAGTTCCGAATCACCCGGTCCAGTCGGGGCGTTTTCCCATCCGATCCGAAAACGGCAAACATGGCCTCCGCCTGTTCATTGGCGCAGAGCAAAACCGGCCCTTCGACCGACCAGATAAACGCGGGTGTCGTACACGAAAAGAGAAAGGTCTCATACACCTTTGTCGGCCGGATGGCCGTTTCGTCAATCGTCTTTTGCATGCTCATCTCATTTTGACCATATTACGCAGATGCGCCGGTAAAATACCTTCCATGGCGCGATATTTCGCAACGGTACGCCGTGCGATTTCAATCCCCATATCGGTCAAAATTTCCACAATTTTTGCGTCCGATAACGGTTTTTCTTCATCGCGCACCAGGTCTTTAATAATGGTGCGAACATTTAAGCTGCGGTCAAAGAAACTCGACAGCGGAATCACTTTACGGTTCGGCAGCATCACCGTTTTGTTGGATACCGCCCGGCTGACCGTCGATTCATGGACATCCAGTGTTTTCGCCACCTGTGCCCGTGTCAGGGGAACGATACTGCCATCGCCATGCCGCACAAAATTGGACTGGACCTCCAGCAACGCCTGCATCATGCGAACCATTGTGTTATTGCGCTGGTGCAAACATTTTATCAACAGAGATGCACGATCCAGATCATTTTTCCAGGCATCCGCTTTAAGTTCCGGCGCATTGCGAAAAGCATGCTTAAAGATCGGGCTGCTTTGCAGATACCCGCTGACCGGCATGATGATTTCAACAACCAACTGTTCATTCGGATTATCGTTCAGATAACTGATAATAATGTCCGGTTGATGAAAAGTTTCCGGCTCACGGTCGCTATTGAGGACGTTATCGCCCCAAAACGCCCGACCGGGGAAAGGATTCAGATTTTCCCGAACGAATTTCTCCACCAACTGGATCTGTTTTTGCGTCAGCGACAGACGTTTCCCAATTTCGCGATATTTCCCATGCATCAGTTCGTCATAGGCGTTCTCAATGATCTCTTTCGTCCCAAAAGGAATGTTTACCAGGTTGGCGAGATGATTCACCTGAACCATCAGCGCTTCCTGCGGATTTCTGGACCCAACGCCCAGCGGATCCGCATGCTGGATCAGTTCAATTACTTCTTCAATATCCGAAGGAGAAACATGATAGTAACTGGCAATCTCGTATGTTGGCGTTGTAATAAAGCCGTCGTCGTTCAGCCCGGTCAGAAGGTAGGCAGCAATCTTCTTCTGATCTTCCTGAAGGTCCGGGCCAATCTGCCGCAAAACGTATGTCGGGAGGTCGTCGCGCTGGACCGAGTCGATATCGGGTTCATTTTGATATGAATCCGAATAAGAGGAATACCCCGGCAAAATAAATTCATCCCGTGGGCTTACAAAAACAATATTGCTTTGATCATCCTCTGACTTCGGAACGCTGCAATGCATGCAGAGCCCGTGATCCGGAAGTGGCCGCTTGCAGGTCGGACAAATCCGTTCTTCAATCCGTTCCAGTGCAGGATTGATGGATAGTTCACTTTCGATGCGTTCCCGAATTTCATCCGCCGACATGCCCAGAAACGTCATGGTCTGGGCCAAGAGTGCCGACGGCGCCTGCCGGATTTCGGTTTTTCCTTTTTGAGTTTGATACATTTTAAATCCCTTTTGCCGCTCCCAAAGTACCTTCACATGGGCTGCGGCATCATTATTCGCGCTGCATTCCATCGTTCTTTAAGAAGACTGCAAGTATTGTGCCATATATACAAGAATTGTACCAACTATCGATAAAGGGGTGTTGCGACGAGGAGATTATTTTATTTTTTTATTCAGGTCTTAAATGGGAGAGTGTCAAAAGTCGGTAATCACGGAGGATCAGAGGGTGCCTGAAAACTCGATTTTTACGTCTTTTTCTGATCGACTTTGCTCGTAAATAATCCGAAAAAGGCTTCATTTTTCGACTTTGGGGACCCTCCCTGATGTGTCATGTCAAAGCCGTAAGGGACGTTTTCGTGTCCCGTCGAGGCTGAGACATCCTCAATGATCATGTCGGGTCGGATACGCTCCGGGGGAAGTTTGTGTGAAATAATTATTCAAAACACACTCTTTCGGGAAACCCAGACCTGCGATTTTGATTGAGGATGTCTCCAATTTCCTATAGAAATCTACAGTCTACCCCACGCCATCCGCTGCGGTCAGAATTTTCAGGATTTTGCCGGACAGTGAATCAATAAGGATATTATAGGTCCCGATTTTAGAAAAATCATTCTGATTGGTTGGATAGAAAACGATACTCCATTTCGGGGCCTCGGGATCCGCAATATTGAACATTGAGCTAATCGAAAACATGGCCAACGTTTCATCGGTTAACGCGAATTCCTCAATCAGCGCATCCCGTGCAATGTTGATCGCATCTTCTTTCGCCAAATCGTCCTTGGATGGAATTCCATGGATAAAGCCGGAATTCCGGTCGCCTTCCGCGCTTTGTCGGTCTCTATCCACGACAGCCTGTACGATCTTTCCATCTCCCTCAATCACACTACCCGCTTTCTCCGTTCCGCTGACAGGCCGGATATGATCGGCGGCGGTCACCGCATCCCCCTGGCCATTCGTTCCCACCAGTGCATGCGCAATAAAATAACTGTTTGCGCCGACAGCGACAGCTCCGATAAGTACCGTCAGAGCCAAACTCAATAAAACTTTCGATTTATTTTTCATCATGGGTTGTTCACTCCATTCAATAAGATTTTGCAAGCCGTTAGCGGCTCACAAAATCATTCTATGGATTCCGCATTTCGGAGTCATCATCAAGTTGCGGCAATGTTGTAAATTTAATTTCCGCGCTCGTACCCATATCCGACCGGGAAAAAATTTCAATCTCGGCGTGATGGATTTTACAAATCTGTCTGCAGATCGCCAATCCCAACCCGGCGCCGCCATAAGAACGCGAC
>CALCQT010000479.1 GCA_937894825.1 uncultured Anaerolineaceae bacterium | reverse complement strand
CTGCGGGATATCCGCCAGAATGGCGATTCCGCCCTGCGATCCTGGACGAAGCGTTTGGACCAGACAGATCTCCCTCAACCAAAAATTTCGCGACCAGTCATTCAAACCGCACTGGAGGCGTTGGATCCGACATTGCGGACAGCGTTGGAAGAAGCCGCGGAACGCATCCAAAAATTCCATCAAAAACAGCCGGCCATTTCATGGATCGACCAATCGCTGGGCGGAACGGTCGGCCAGGTATTGCGCCCTATTCAACAAATCGGCGTTTACGTCCCGGGTGGAACCGCACCACTGCCTTCATCAGTCCTGATGTCAGTCATCCCGGCACGCATTGCCGGCGTTTCCCGTATCGTCGTTGTTACGCCACCCGCCCGCCAAACCGGCAAAATCAACCCGGTCATCCTGGCTGCGGCAGCGATTGCGGGCGTCGACGAAGTCTATGCCGCGGGCGGAGCACAAGCCATTGGCGCTTTAGCCTATGGCACCGAAACGATCACACCGGTCGACAAAATTGTCGGACCGGGAAATCTATTCGTCACGTTGGCAAAACAACAGGTATTCGGTCGTGTCGGGATTGACGGACTTGCCGGACCGACAGAGACTATTGTGATTGCCGATGAATTTGCCAATCCGGTCTGGGCTGCGGCCGATCTGCTCGCGCAGGCCGAACACGACATTCTGGCATCCGCCATTCTGCTGACCCCTTCCCGTGTTTTTGCCGAAAAAGTTCAGGCCGAGGTTGAAGCGTTACTCGACGAAAAAGGAACGATCGCGCTCGGCAGAAAAGAAATTATCCGTCAATCACTGGCTGCACGCGGAGGCGCCGTGATCACAGCCGACCTTGAGGAAGCTGTTGCGCTTTCCAATGAGTATGCTCCCGAACATGTGAACCTTGCGGTGCAGGACGCCTGGTCCTGGCTGGACCGCATTCAAGCTGCCGGTGGTGTTTTTGTCGGAGAACACTCGTGTGAAGTGATGGGCGATTACATCGCCGGCCCCAGTCATATCATGCCGACCGGCGGAACAGCCCGCTTTTCCTCACCGCTGAACCTTTGGGATTTTCTACGCATCATCAGTGTCGTCAACCTGGACCCAACAACAGCCGCCCGTCTGGGAGCGCAGGCGGACCAGATCGCCCGCGCGGAAGAATTGACTGCGCACGCGCTGGCAGGTTTTCTGAGGACACGACCAACCCCGAAAGCATGAGACCGGGCATTCACTGAAATTCCGGATCCGCTGGTCAGGATCCGTAACAAATTGTTGGCAAATCGGCAAAGGTCTTCCTTCAAAATCTGAATTCTGGCTTTACGCTCACAGGCCAATTCTTCGGACATTGAAGATCAACATACCACTGCCGGCATGATTCGTACTTATTGAGAGGATATTATGAAAAAAAGCTGGAGTATTGTTTTATTTGTACTGATGGTACTGAGTCTCTGCACCATCGGAGTCGTCGGGCAGAACACCGAAGCGCCTGCTAAAATCCGCGTCGGAACGCAACCATGGATCGGTTACGGTCCCTGGTGGATCGCTCAGGAACAGGGCATTTTCGAAAAGAACGGGTTGGAGGTGGAGTTGATCGACTTCATAGAGGACAAAGAAGTCAACGCAGCCTTCGCCAGCGGCAACATGGAAGCCGCCAATATTGCCACCCACACCGCGCTCAAACTCTACAGTGTTGGGCTGGATCTGAAACTGGTTCTTTTGCAGGATGTGTCCACCACAGCAGATGCAATTTTGGCTGGACCGGAAATAACTGCAATCAGCGATCTCAGCGGAAAGTCCGTCGCTTTTGAAGAGGGAACCACCAGCGATCTGCTTTTAAATTACGCTCTGAGTCAGGCAGGATTAACAATTGCGGATATTAACCCGGTTCCCATGCCCGCCTCCGATGCCGGGGCTGCCTTGCTTGCCGGCAGCGTACCGGCCTCGGTCACCTATGAACCCTATATCAGCGAGGTTTTGAAGAATAATAGCAGTTTGTCGATTCTTTATGCAGCGAACGAACGCCCGGGATTAATTTCCGATGTGCTGGTTGTGAACACGAAATGGGCTGAAGAAAATCCGGAAACACTTTCTAAGCTCCTGCGTTGCTGGGATGAAGCGCTCGCGTTTTATTACGAAAATCCGCAGGAAGGCCAAGCCATCATCGCAAAAGCAGTCGGCGCCGCACCGGAGGATCTGGTTTCGGCTTTCGAAGGCGTTCAATTCTATAGCGGTGAAGAAAACAAAACCGCGTTGGCAGACAGCTTCCTCGCCACCATTCAGGACGTAGCAGAAGTCTCGAAGAATATCG
>CALCQT010000478.1 GCA_937894825.1 uncultured Anaerolineaceae bacterium | reverse complement strand
ACTCCGTCAAGTGTCAATCCAGGATCCCGGTCTGTCTTGATAATCCGGATCCAACCTGAGCGCGTCAGGACGGCGTCTCCATCAGCCTTTGTGATCGTATAGGTATCCGACTTTCCTGTCTCATCGACGGTACTGGCTTTTACTGTCACTGTGTTGTCTATTTTGTCGCCGAGTTCACCGGTGATATCCGTTACGTAGGTGATGGTGTACGCTGTCGGCCCATCCGGGATTTTGATGGTCAGCAGCCGTGTCACCGGGTCATAAGTAATATTTTGACCTTCAGTCAGTGTTACCGGGCTGTCTTCTGATAAACTTCCGTCCGGATTCTGGGTCATTGAGACCATTTTGAAGTCTGCGCCGTTTAACTTCAGATTGCCGGTTGCACCGTCTCTGCGCAGTTCGATCCCTTCCGGGATATTGTCCTCCAGTGTGATATTTGTCCGCGCAATGCCCTGCGGCTGATATGTAATCGTCCAGGTCAGAGCACCGTCAGATGGTATGCTTTTTTTGGTGATGATTTTGTTCTCGATCGAAACATTCTCATCATCGCTGGCGCCGGGATCTCCGTTTTTAAACGTCAATTTAACGTTATTTTTTTCAATTACCGGTGTCGTCATATTATGATTGAAATACTTTTCTAACGTAGCGGCGTCCGGCCTGGCTTTGACCAGGATCACATACGGTTTGGTCAATGTCGGAAAAGTAAAAATAGCCTTCCCTGTCGTTGTGAAGTCATCAATCAGACCAAGCGTTCCCAGAGCGGTATCGTCCAGGTAATTACCGGTGGCGTTGACCACGCCGCTGGACTGTCCGTTGCCTTCATAAAGCAGGAATTTCTTGCCCGTCACAATGTCTACAAACTCCCAGCCTGCCGGCAATGTATCGGTCACTGTCCCGGCGCCCAGCGCGATCTGTTGTCCGGTGACGGGATCATAAGCTGCTATTCCACCGCTCAAATTTGCGCCGTTGGCGTTAACGGACAGGCGGAAAATGACTGACTTATCGTCATAATCGAACGCTTCCGTGGCGCTTGCAAGGGCATTGGCTCCGGCTGCTGTTTCCGGATTGGAGCCGCGTTTCAGCATCTCCTTTTTCATTGTATTGCTGGTCCAGGTTACCGTATTGTTAGAAAAATCAAGTTCTTTGGTCCTGCTGAAAAGGGAAGCTTCGTTGGTGACGCTCTTGTTTCCGTTGCCGGCAAACAGCTTGGGATTGAGGATCCGGGTTTTGAAAGTGAAAGTGTAATCGGTGCTTACTGAAACGTTACTGGGGAACCCTTCGACCATGAGCAGATCGCCGACTCGTTCGGTACCTTTCATGACGGGAATGACAGTAGGGGTCAAACCACTCCCTAGAAAACTTGCGTCAATATAGGTTTGATCAAAACGGGGCGTCAGATTTCCCAGGATATCGGCTGATATGGTACCGGCTGAATATCCTGTCGGATAGTTCGGGGCGCTGCTGCCATAGATCAGCAGATCATATACGACCGGGGAGGGGATGTCTTCAGCCAGGGTGACCTTTACCGTCCATAGAACCTCCTGATGATTGGGATCCTCAGTACGGTTGTCGATCTTTGTTCCGTTCTTTGTTATCGCATTGTAGCCAACGCCGACGCCAACTCCGGAGCCAGGACCGGTAATGCTTCCCGGCATACCTTCCCAACGGATGGTGGCGTTGTTTGTATAAGTTTTATCGCCGGCGAAATACTCCCTGTCTACTTTGGCGACGATGATCAACTGAACCTTGGATTTGATAATTCTATCCCCGCTTATTGGTTCCACTAAGCCAATCTCGTACAGTCCCCCCGTGGGAGCTGAAGTGAATGTACCGTGTTCTGTAGTGCTCCAATTTCCTGTAGCGCTATCCCATGCCGCCCATTTTGCCGATTGCCATATCAACCCGGCGGGCAAATTATCAGTGATCGTGACATTGGTAAGCGGAAGGCTCTTCTCATTGGCGGTAATCGTCCAAGTGATATAGCAGTTATCGGGGGTTAGACAAGTAGAGTTCTCAGTACTGTCTACTTTGCTGCCTTCTTTTTTGATCCACTCAGGTGTAGTGAATTTAGCATCTCCGGGGGCCTTCGCCAATTCAGTTTCGCCATCAAAGAGTTTGCCTGTGTTTGTGACGGTTTTCTCGGTATTATTGAGGTAATACAATGCGTCACTGATTTCTGTTTCGAAAGTGATCGTTTTCGGACTCATTGAAGGGGCCGGAAAGGTGTAGCTGAGTATCTTATCGCTGCCGTATACGGGCCCAGGCGTGGGTGCTGTTCCACCCACCTTGAAAGAACCGTTTATATATTCCCCTACATTTTTCAAGTCATCGGAAAATTTATAACCGGCCAGGTCAAGATCAATATCAGTCCCCTTATCGTCCTCCTGCGTGCCGGTAACCTTAACTTCCCAGATGATCTTTTTGTCCTCAATCTTAGCCGTACCGGATTTTTCGACTTTAAAAATCTTCTCGTTCGCGGGTATGGTGACAGTGAACGTTTTCTCGAAAATGGTCACGGTATCGGTTTGATCACCCGTTCCGCTTTCTTTTCCCTTATATTCTAATTCTCCGTTGAAACTGGCATTTACCTGTGACCACATTGGTTTCCCGTCAATTATTTTAAAGACTTCTTCATCTCCGTCAAAATCGACCCGGGCACAAGTCTCATAGAGACAATCAGGATCGGTCGTTTTTGTAACAAATTTGACAGTCCCTACATTTACTGTTATTCCGCCTTTGGTCATCGTCAGCGGTATATCGGCGGCACTTTTTAATTTCAGATTATCACTGATCGGGAAAATGGCATAGTCTCCTTTGAGGACCGGATTTAATGGATCCGGATCATCCCCCACAACGGGAACATCAAAGGAGATTTCCACCTTGATCGGTTTCTTGTTATCAAGCGTTCCGCCTTCAGGAATCTCTATATCATTTTGGCTGACTTTGAATGTAGTAACCGTCAGAACATCTGTTTTGTCAGGGGGAGCGGCCATTATGCCAATTCCCAGCGCCGCGCCAACCGTATAGGGTATGCCAAGGATGGTGACGGTTTGCACATCACCCTCGCCGGCGGTTTCCGCTGCCGATTCGCTGAACAGCGCGGCGCGGAAAACACTGAAGGCTGCCTGGGGCGTGGCGGCAACGGTTTCGGCAGGCGCGCTGTAAATCAGGTCAACCGTGAAGCCGATGCGGACATTTTCATGGCTGCCGTCGTACAGCGCCTCATCCCCGTCGAACAATACGCGGGCCGAGACGCCCGCGGGGCCGTCACTGAATTCGATCCGGCCGGCGGCCAGTTCGCCGATGCGCAGCTTGCGGATGATCGGCTCCGTTTCGGTAGCGTCTGCTAAGTCACCTGCATTCGCCGGCGCCGCATCCCGCACCAGTTTGAACGCGTCGCTCAGCAGGAATTCCGCCCAATCACCTTTCAGGATGTGCCCCGGCTGCGCTTCACCGGCAACCGCGGTTTCCAACAGCGGGAGCTCGAAGGACAGCTCCAGCGAGATCGGTGCGTCGCTGTCCAGCCGGCCATTCTCCGCGATTTCGGCGCCGTTCTGGCGCACCACGCTTTGGATGTCGATCAAGAGGCTGGTTTTGTCGGTGTTCGTGAGGGCCGGTTCGGAGATCGTCACGTTGAAATTTTTCCCCGCAACGCCGAGCGGATGCTCGCCCGGCGCAAGCGCCGCTTTTTCGGCGTCATAGATCAGATCCGCGGCGAAGGTCAGTGTGATGTTTTCGTGGGCGCCGTTGTAAAAGCTGTCGTCTCCGCTGAAAATGATCCGCGCTTCGGACGAATCGGCGGCGAATTCCACCCGGGCGACGGGTTTCTCTTCCGACCAGAGCAGAACGATGCGCGCTCCCTCTGCGGCAGTTGCATCCCCTTCATTCGCCAGACGGAATGCCTCGCTCAGCGGGAAGGTCGCCCAGTCGCCTTTCAGGACGCGCGTTTCCTGTTCGTCCGGCACGGCTGTCGTTTCGGAGGAATGCAGCGGAACTTCAAAAGAAAACCGCAACGAGAGCGGATCCTGGCTGTTCAGGCTGCCGTTTTCAGGGATTTCCAAGCCGTTTTGGCTGACGGTCAGCGCGACATTTTCAAGAATGTCCGTTTTATCCTGCGGAATGATGAGCGCGCTCGCGGGTGTTTCTGTCGGCGCAGGTGTTTCCTCGGGTGTGATGAGCTCCGCGGCTGCGGTGAGCGCAGCGGATGTCATGTCAGGGGTCGGCGTGGGGGTGGGCTGCGGTATGACCACGAGATATTTTTTCACGTGGAGGGTCACCGGGTGTTCGCCCGGGTAGAGCGCCTCCGCCCCGGCGTCTTTGGACGGGGCATAGGTCAGCTCAACGGTGAGACTGAGGGGGATGTTTGCGTGGGTGCCATCGTAAAAGACGTCGTCTCCGTCAAACAGGACACGGGCGTATACTCCTTTGGCATCCTCATTGAGTTCCAATCGTCCAAAGTACTGCTCTCCGTGCCACAATCCCCGCACGATGGGTTCTTTTTCCGTGATCGTCTCTTCGGTTTCGTCTTCGTTGGCATCTGCTTTCGGCGTCCCGGTGAGCGCCGTATCTTCCGGGCGAACCAGCGCGAAGGTGTCGCTCAGCCGGAATTCGGCCCAGTCGCCTTTGAAAATCCGGCACAGCCGGACGCTCAGCACCCGGCTGAGCGTCCGGCTGTGCCGGATCCGTT
>CALCQT010000477.1 GCA_937894825.1 uncultured Anaerolineaceae bacterium | reverse complement strand
GGTATGTCGAGGAGCCGGCAATAGAGGAAGATATGAATATCAGTGTAAAGATCCCATTGGGTATGCTGGTATGTATCACCGGCGTGTCGGGGAGCGGAAAGTCGACCTTGCTCAATGATATCCTGTATAGAGTGCTGGCCCGGGATCTGAATCGCGCCTATACCACGCCGGGAAAGTACAAAAAAATCAAAGGGATCGAGTTTCTGGATAAAGTGATTGATATTGATCAGTCACCGATTGGGCGGACTCCGCGCTCCAATCCGGCTACGTACACGGGTATCTTTGACGAGATTCGAAAATTATTCTCGGAACTGCCGGAGAGCAAACTACGAGGGTACAAACCCGGACGGTTTTCCTTTAATGTTCATGGCGGACGCTGTGAGGCCTGTCAGGGACAGGGGCAATTAAAAATCGAAATGCAGTTTTTACCGGATATTTATGTCCCCTGTGATGTCTGTCATGGAAAACGGTTCAATCAGGAGACGCTGCAGGTGAAATTCAAGGACCATTCCATCGCGGATGTGCTGGATTTGACCATTGAAGACGGAATCAATTTCTTTGAAGCCTTCCCTTCCATTGCGGGCAAGTTGCAGTTGCTGCAGGATGTCGGGATGGGGTATGTGAAGGTAGGCCAGCCCGGTAATACCTTATCCGGCGGTGAAGCGCAGCGGGTTAAACTTTCGAAAGAGCTTTCGAAACGAGCGACCGGACGGACCTTGTACGTGCTGGATGAGCCCTCTGTCGGGTTGCATTCGGCGGATGTCCACCGTCTGATTGATGTCTTGCAGCGTTTGGTGGATCAGGGGAATTCGGTTATTATTATTGAGCATAATATGGATATTATTAAGGTATCCGACTATATTATTGATCTTGGGCCAGAGGGCGGTGATCGCGGCGGTAAGGTAATTGTGTATGGCACGCCGGAAGACGTGGCGAAATGTGAGGCTTCTTACACCGGACAGTTTTTACGTCAGGTGCTGAAATAACAGCACAAGATACAATATCTCGAATAACAATTGTTTTTCGGGACCCTGTTTTGGGTGATGGATAAATCGTTTTCGGCTTGGACGATTACAGGTAAAATAAAACAAGGATATCTTGAATTGAAAGGAAACAGGATGGCAAAAAAAAATACTCCTCAATATATTATTAATTCGTATCAAAGAAAACGGACGATCCTGCCGTTTATCATTTGGGGGGTGGCAGGCATCATATTTGCCTTAGGTGTCGTCATCCTGGTGATTTGGTTTTCCGGGGACGACGGATTTTCTCTGGGAAGTCTCTTTGCGTCCGATACGCCGACCCCGACGGCAACAGCGACCGCAACCGCAACTGTACCGACCAATACGCCGACGCTGACACCGACAGAAACGATCACACCGAGCCCTACGCTTTCGCCAACGCCGGAAGGGCCGCAGGTGTATATTGTTGAAGAAGGGGATAACTGCTGGTATGTGGCGGTTGAAAAGTTTGGCGTGGGGATCGATTTGTTCCTGGCCATCAATAACATGACGATGAACAATTGTGTCCTGTCGCCGGGACAGGAAGTCTACATTCCCGTACCGGGTACCCGGTTGCCTACTGAGACGCCGATCTCGCTGGATGAATATACCGCGGGTCAGCAAATCAATTATGAAGTTCAGCTGAATGACTCGCTTCAGGATATTGCCTCGAAGTACTATACGACGATCGATTCCATCGCGAAATTGAACAATATTACGGATACAACGCTTCCGTTGCGAGCCGGAACGTCACTGGTGATTCAGGTAAAGCTTGTGACGCCGACCCCGACGCCGGTTCCGACCTATACCGCAATGCCTTAGTTGTAGTAAGTATGTCGCTGGGACTGCATGAACGCAGTCCCAGCGACATACTGTTGATTATTCCGGATCTTTTTCCTGATTTCGGAGCGCGTTTTGCAGATTCCGTTTCCATCCGGCAAATTTAACCCTGGAAATTGGTGTGCCGCGGTATTTCTCCTTAAATTCTTCCTCTGTTAATTCAAAATCGGACGGCGGCGCAATGGGCAGGCTGTGCGTTTGCAGCGGACTGGGGTTGCTCAGGTTTTTCCGGTTCCATGGGCAAATCCGCACACAGATATCGCACCCGAAAACCTTATTTTCACATTTTTTGCCAATTTCCTGCGGGATCTCAGCACGGTTCTCAATGGTTTGATATGCGATGCAGCGATTGGCGTCGATTGTGCGGCTGTTTGGATCGATGGCGCCGGTTGGACAGGCTTCGGCGCAGCGACGGCAATTCCCACAGTGATCACTGCGATAAGGCTGGTCCGGTTCAATGGCCAGGTCCAGTAAGCAAGCCGCCAACAAGGTGGTTGATCCAAATTTTGGGTGGATCAGCATCGAATTTCGCCCGATCCATCCCAGTCCGGCCTGAACAGCCAGCGATCTTTCCAACACCGGCGCGGAGTCGACGCAGGTTTTCCAATGGACCGCCTTTCCGATTCGTTCTGCGGCGGTTGCCATCAGACGATCACAAAGTGCGCTGATTTGTTCATGATAATCGAAATAATGGGCGAATGAGGCGGCCGCGAAGAGTTCCTGCGGAAAATCGTACCGAATGGAGACTCCCAACACCAGAATCGATTGGCATTCGGGAAAAATCAGGCGCGGATTTTCACGTTTTGCCAGGTGGTCTTCTCTGGCCATGTAACGCATACCGGCATAGCGCCCTGCCTTGACCCATTCCTGGTAGTGTGAAAAATGGATCGGTTTCTCCGGCAAGGTAAAACCGGAAAAACAAAAGCCGAGCTTTTCCGCTTCGGCTTTTATGATCTCTTTCTCGGATAAAGAAGTGTCCATTATCCTCACAATTGTTCAGTTCATCCTTTGCGGCTAATCGCGCACTTGAACCGCGATGAAAATATTATCCAGGATCACGGCGCCGTCGTTATCGATCAGTTCCCAATAAGAATTGTAGATGCCGCCCTTGCTTTGTGCCGGAAAATGCAGCGTCACGCTGGTCGTCTCACCTCTCGGAACAGCCGGCAGATAGATCACGTCGCCTTCGTTGGCATGCTCGCCTTTGTAATAGCGCAAATAAAATTCGTTCGTCCAATCCAGCGGACCAACATTCTTGAAGGTCCAGGTTACGTCCCAATCTTCACCCTGATAGATCAGTTCATAGTTTTTATTTTGTTCCGTCAATTTGGCCATATAGGAGTATACGGTGGGGGTGGGTTTCCAGAAACCGGCTCCGCTGCCGCTGGTGACAGTGCCTGCAGCCGGCGTGGCCTGCAACTGAGCTGCGAACTCCGCTTGTGCGGTCGCGTAAATTTCCGCGCGCAAGGTCGCATAAACTTCAGCGCGAATCGTGGAAGCGATTTCCGTCCGCAACAAATTCATATCAAGAACTTCCTGCGGGGTGATGTTGCTGAACCCGGCAATAAGAATTAGCAAGACCAAACTTGCCAAAATGATTTTTTTCATAATTTTTCTCCGTTAATCATCCAAGCGACAGGACTGATAAAAGTTTTACAGTTCCAACACTTCCGCACCTGGCATGGAAATATCGGAACTGCAGGATTATCGCTTATTCGAAAGAATTTACAAATTTATGGTTTCCCGGTTAGTCTACGATGATATTGATATCGACGATATAAAAGTTCTCATCGTTTTCGTTGGACAAAACCCACGACATTGTATAGCTTCCGGCTGTGCTGGGTGCGACAATATCAATCGTGGCGGCGCCGGTTTCCTGTGGTGCGGTGGTTCCAGGCAGCGCATAGCGGGTATTTCCCGCTTTGGCAAAGTTCGTCCCGGTGAAGAAACGGATGGAATAACTGGTCGTCCAGGTGGTTGTGCCGATATTGGTGATATACCAGGTGAGGTCGTCGGTTTCGCCCGCCTTGTAGTGGGTGCCATCCGCAATGGTCTGGCTGGCCCAAACGCCTTTATCACCGACTGAGCCTAACGTCGCGGTGGGCGCAGCAACGGGTAATCCCGCTGTCGGAGCGGCCGCGCCGGTTGTTGGAACTGTTCCGCCGCTTCCTGCCGTGGGGAGCGCAACAGAACCGGCTGCGGGGGTCGGGGTATAGGAAACCGGGGTATAGGTGGGCTGCAGTGTTGCGGTCGGTTGGGCCGCTGCTGTTTCACTCGCTCTGGCTTCAATGGTATGAACAGCGTTGGTAGCGATCAAATTGACATCGATGGTTGGTTCCGGTGTAGCGCTGGATCCACAGGATGCCAAGAGCACGGTTACCATAATGATAAGCGCATAGGATGCGATTATTTGCTTTCTTTTAGACATTAAAACCTCCACGATATTGTCGAACATTTATTGTATTGTACCAAATTATAACGGTTTCGATTGATGAAAAGTTTCACATCGGTGATGCGCTGCGGAGAAACAGGCCAATTTCGTAAAACTGTTTCGCTTAAAGGATGCGCCGGCATTCGATATAAAACCGTTTTTCATGCGCCTCTCCCATGGAGAATGTTTTTCTGGGCAGTGCGCCGTCATTGATGATTCCCTGAAAGAATCCTGTTTTCTGGACCGGCGGGAGATAAAAACCGCTGTTGTGGTCTCCGCTTACGCTGGCAAGCAGATCCGCGGTTCCATGAATGTAATCAATTTCCCGGAATCCGCCTGTGGATTGCCAGTTATCCAGGAAATGCTGGACGGAACCGACGCAAAGCGCTGAAGGTGGTTTAATAAAACGTACCAG
>CALCQT010000476.1 GCA_937894825.1 uncultured Anaerolineaceae bacterium | reverse complement strand
CCGAAATCCTGGCTGCCATCCGGCGTGGCGTCAACTTCCGCGAAAAGCGCCTCCGTGCCGGTTGGGAGAATTTCGATTTCGTCGCCGAAAACCGCCTGTAATTGTTCGAGCGCGGGGCATTCCCTTTCGAAAATCACACGGTGAATCGGTTCAAATCGCAGGATGGGATCGTGCAGATTTTCGATCTCAACCAGGGCGTACCGGGCCGGATGGTTGGGGCCCAAAACAGCTTTGTGCTTTTCCCAGATGGCTTTGGCTGTCGCGAGCGAATGGTTTCCGTCGCCGACCGCAAAAAGGATCCGGTTCTGTTCTCCGGGCAGATCGTATTTTTCATTAAGCGCTTCATCCGATTGCATTTCCCGGATAGCGGTCATGATCCTGTTTTCAATTTCCGGGATGGCCAGCGAATAACCGCGCACATGACCGCTTTTCATCATCAGATCGAAATTGTACAGGACCGGCAGTGACGATTTCAATGCGCTCAGTGGTTCGATCAATTTTTTCTGCGGGTCATCAATCAGGAGCAGGATATGGGGAACTTCCAGCGGCGCGCCTTCACGAATCCGCATGCGGGGTGGGATTCGTTCGTCAACCGTTCCTTCGCTTGCGCGGATCCAGCTCGAAGACCCTTTGGTATAGTCATACGCTTCCAGATCAATGGTTGCGAGCAGACCATGGCGAATTCCATTATCGATTTGCCGTTCGACCAGGATCATGCCTTGATGATTGGTGAAAAGCTCCTGCGCAAGGTATTGCCGCATTTCATCTTGAATTGCGTTTATTTTTGCTGTTTCATCAATTTTCCCCAGATAGAATTCGGGAAAAGTAATTTTTAACGTGGATGGTTGATCTCCAACTTCGGTTTCCACCTGTTCCCAGTATTTTTGATTGGAAGTAAATTGGTCGCAGGCTATGGTAGCCCATTTTTCCATTGAAATATCAGGTTTGGGCAACAGAATTTCTGGAATTCCGAGGATGTTGTAAGAATAAGCGGACATTATTTCTCCTCTGATTATCTTCGTTTTAAGTATTTTATCGTAAAGTGCTGATCTATAAAAGATTGGGGTGTCCGCAACGCTGCTGTATTCTATCGACGGAGAACTTTTTTACTTTTGAGATTGTCTCAGAGAAAGATTAGAACGGGAGTAAAAGAAATTGGCTGAAGACAGGTTTGTTTTTTGATTTTTCAGTTTCATAGTAGAATAACAGGGTCTTCAGATATATTTGTTGAAATTTACAATTCTTAATGAAAATATACCATATTCCTGCCCTACCTCACGAATCTCGGGATATTTCTATTTATTCCGCGAAAAAGAAACATTTTAAGGAGTGAAGCAATGAAAAAGTTTTTTGGTTTGTTCGTCTGCCTTGTGGTGTGTCTGGTGCTGGTCTCCGGTACCGTTGCGGCAGAGGATGTGAAAAAAGTGGCCATCATTTTGGACCCGGTTGGCGTTAACCCGTTCCTGACACAGGTTGTTGACAAATTTGCAGAAGTAAAAGCTGCCGGCACCTATCCGATGGAATATTCCGTGATCGAATGCGCGGATGATACTGCCTGGTCGGAAAATATTCGGGCTTCCGTTGAGGAAGGCTATGACCTGATCCTGGTCGTTGGCTGGCAGGGCGCTGACCCGCTGAATGAAGTTGCGACCCAGTTCCCGGATAAGGCTCAGTATGTGATCATCGATACGGTATGTGATAACGAGAATGTAAAATCCTACATTTTTAAACCGCAGGAAGCGGCTTATCTGATCGGGATTGTCGCCGGAATGGTCAGCGCGGACGCTGGCAAGCCGGCAGGTCCTTTCGGCGGCGTGCATGCGAATCCGGGACAGGGATCCTTCGAGTGGCGCTATGGATATATGGAAGGGATCAAATCAATTAATCCCGAGGTTACGAACGATAACTTCATTTTCAATTACACAAAATCCTATACTGACGCCCCAACCGCAAAAGAGCTTGCGCTCCAGCAGGCCGCTCAGGGTTGTGTCTTTATTAACGCGGCTTCTGCCGTTGCGGATTTCGGTACCTTCGAAGCTGCCCTGGAAAAAGGATTCTATACCTCAGGACAGGATTTTGATCGCACTTCCCCGGAGAATCCCAATATCATCACGACCCAGGTCAAGTACACGGGAATTGTTGCCGGTATGATCATTGACGAGTTCTTTTCAACCGGAATCCAGCCGGGTGTCGTTTCGCTCGGTCTGGCTGAGGGTGTGGTCGGCGCGACTTATATTACCGATGACGGTGTTAATCCCCGCAACGAAGCGGTTCTGACGGATGAAATTGTCGTCCGCGCTCGCGAAGCGGCTGACGCGATCATTGCCGGCGATCTCGTTATTGAAGTCCCGCTCGAAGAAGATTACATTAAATAACAATCTAAAATCTGATCAAGTGTCAAACTCCAATACCTTCCAACAATGGCAGATCCGCTGCAAGACGTTTTGGGAAAGCATGGGTTCTAACACTTGATTCCTAATATGATTGGGTTGTCAAAAGTATTAACCGATGCGCTCTGTAGGGGAGCGCATCCCCCCCAAGGTGCTTCGCAATATGAACTGCCGTGTCAAGTGCAAATGTGTACCTCGTCAATCTGAATTATGCAACACAAAATAATCCACCGAAGGTGGATCGGGCGATCGATGATCGCCCCTACGGACGGGACCGGTTAATATACAAAATGGTACTTTTGGCCCTCGAATCATAATGTAAAATGATGCTGAGACGTTCCTGGTTTCTGAAAGACGAGGCCGCAGCGGAGCGTCGCAGCATCTTCATTCCATGATGGGATTTGCCGGGACACCGGCATGATCAGGCAAAATCGGAGTCCGGGTGGGAATACAAAATCAATCAGATGATGTTCTTCTCCGTATGGAAGGAATCGTGAAATGTTATGGCGACCTGGTCGCCAATAACCATGTGGATCTTCATCTTCAAAAGGGTGAGATTTTGGCGGTTATTGGGGAGAACGGCGCTGGAAAGACGACATTAATGAAAGTCCTTTATGGGCTGGAACAACCAGACGGGGGGATAATTACACTCAGAGGTGAAAAAATCTGCATTCGGGATACTGCCCATGCAATCGCGAATGGGATCGGTATGGTTCAACAGCATTTTATGCTGTTTGACCCGTTTACGGTAACTGAAAATATCGTTTATGGCAAAGAACCGCGAAATGGTCCGTTTTTTGATCTTGACAGCGCGAACCGGATGGTTGGCGATCTTTCGGAACGGTATGACTTGCCGGTGGATCCGCAGGCGAAAATTAAAGGGATGCCGGTAGGCCTCCGCCAGCGGGTCGAAATTCTTAAGGTGCTTTATCAGAATGCCGAGATTATTATTTTTGATGAACCCACTGCGGTCCTGACCCCTCAGGAAGTGACCGAACTGCTGAAAACGATGCGGCAGCTTGCCGAAAGTGGAAAAAGTATTATCATCGTGACACATAAATTGAATGAGGTCATGGGCGTGGCGGACCGGGTGATGGTCATGCGAAACGGTCTCCTGATCGACGACCTTTCGGTGCGGGACACCAGCATTGAGGAACTGTCATTCATGATGGTTGGCCGGCGCCTCAACGTGTCTGAGATTCCTGAAATCCCGAAAGGGAAAAATGTTCTGGCGGTTGAAAATCTCATGCTTTTGGGAAAGGGCGCGGTTCCGATTCTGGATGGTGTTTCACTTCATGTCGCGGCGAATGAAATCGTCGGGATTGCGGGCGTTTCCGGAAATGGCCAATCGGATTTGGCTCAAGTTATTCTTGGACTTAGAAAGGCCGATAGCGGAGAGGTTTTGTTGAACGGCGAAAAAGTCCTGAATCATCCTGTGCAGTCCGTGCGGGACGCAGGGCTGGCGATGATTCCTGAAGATCGTTTTATCTGGGGCTCTGCCGCGCAGGCAACGGTCGCCGAAACCGCGATCATGGGACATTATCGAATGCCGGCATTCTCGAAAAAGAATTTTCTGAATATCAAGCAAATCCGGTCGTTTGTGACGAAAATTGTCCGGGAATTCAGTGTGAAAACGGACAGTATTCAGCAGCGTACCGGTTCGCTTTCCGGCGGGAATGCCCAGAAATTGATCGTCGCGCGCGAGATGGCACAACAGACGCCTTTGCTGATTGCCTGTGAGCCCACGCGGGGCATCGATATCGGTGCGATCAACTTTATTCATGACCGTTTGATTGAAAAGCGGGCCGAAGGCGGCGCGGTGCTGTTGATTTCCAGTGAATTATCTGAGGTTTTGAAATTATCCGATCGGATTTATGTGATTTATAAAGGGAAGATCAACGGCGAATTTTCGCGCGGAAATGTGAATGAAGAAGAACTTGGATTGCGAATGGTCGGGAGTGCCAAAATTGAATCTCAATAAATTGAAGAAAGATCTTCGTTTTCTGGCGCCACTGGGACAGCCGGTTCTGGCGATCGGTTTGGCATTGACCGTGGGCGCGATTGTCATTATTCTGACGGGGGAGTCGCCTTTTAATATTTACGGCATTATGCTCAAAGGTGCATTCGGCAGTAAATACTATTTGCTGACGACGCTTACCCGGGCTACTCCGATCATCATTACCGGGCTTGGCGCGGCAATCTGCTGGAGTTCGAATTATATGGGAATTGGCGGCGAGGGCCAGATGATTATGGGTGGTTTTGTCTGCGCTGTAGCCAATTCCCATATAATTCGAACT
>CALCQT010000475.1 GCA_937894825.1 uncultured Anaerolineaceae bacterium | reverse complement strand
AGGAGCAGTGGAAGTCTGTATTGGGCATCAACGTGGACCCGAGAAAGTCTTTCTGCGCGGGAAATTGATTGTCGATGGATCCGCTTGGCACGGGAAACGGGGTGAGGGCCGATTTATCAAACGGAAACGGTTCGAGGTCTGATCCGGATGATATTTTTGGTTGTTCCCGTTGGCCTCCTTCTGCTGACAGCCGCCCTGATTGGAATCCAGCATACGCTCAGAAAGAACGTCGGTTTATCGTGGCTGATCGGCGTTATTGGATCTACCTTGGTGTGGGGTTGGTCGCTTTATCTCAATTGGGCTCCTGATTCATCCTTTCAAATTGGGCGGAGCGCGTTTGAGGCGGCGGAAATCCCGCTTCTGTTTACGTTGGACGCGATTTCGTGGCCTTACCTGATGGCATTGGCTTCGTTGCTTTTGATCACGATGATGACAGCCCCGTCGCGTATGGATGCGGATATTTCCCCGATTCGCTGGATCGGATTTTCATTTATCACACTGATTGGCTTTGTGGCGGTTACCTCCGGTGGGGTGTGGCCGGTGATTTTTTGCTGGATGATTTTTGATATTTTGGATTTCCTGTTTATGCTTTCGACTTCAGGACGATCTGAATTCCTGCGATTATTACAGACCACGATCGCGATTCGTTTGACAGGAACAATCCTGGCAGCGGTTGGTCTGGCTTTTACGCTGCGTCAACCGGCGGAGACGGTTTCTTATGCCGGTGGCGTCATGATTTTAGTGGCCTGCGGTCTGCGGCTTGGAATTATTCCGGTTTATCAGCCTTATATGGAGTTAGCAGAGGATCAAATTGGTCTGGCCACAATACAGCGGCTGGTGTCTATTGTATCGGTTCTTTCAGTACTCTCCCGTCTTCCTGTTTCTTATTTGACTCCGGAGATTGCCACCGCCTTGAGTCTTTTCTCCGGTTTTTCCGCTTTGATTTGTTCTTTGAGCTGGGTCATCTCGGAAAATAAAGGTCATCGGATGTCGGGCTTTATTTCGGCAGTCGCAAGTATGGCGTTTGCGTCTGTACTGCGCGGACAACAGCAGGCATCTATTGTTTGGGGGATATCGCTGGTTATGGCGGGAGCGCCGGTTTTTCTTTATATTGTCCGCAGCCGTCGGATGAGCATCTTTCTCACACTGAATGTGATTTTCTTTTCAGGGCTGCCCTGGTTGCCGGGCGCTGCGGGATGGCACGGACTGATCGTTTATCCGTTTTCAGGATTGGATATCCTTTTTTATATTGTACAACTCAATCTATTAGCGGGAATGATGATTCACATCCATGAACCCGGGTCTCGGGTTTTAAATTCACTTGAACCCTGGATGCGAACGGTCTATCCGTTCGGATTTATTATGATGGCAGTTTCTTATTTGCTGATTGCCTGGTTTGGCTGGGATTTTTTCGGTCAAACAGGTATCCCGTGGGCTTCTATTTCCGCGGTTGTGATTGCTGTTCTGATTTGGGCGGGGCTTTCCCAGCTCACCTTTAACAAGCGTTATCAGAATTTGCTTAACTGGGGAAAAGCCGGTATTACGCTGTTTATGCGCGGGAACCGCTGGTTGTTGAATTTGAACTGGTTCTTTGCGCTGTTAGGTCTTTTTTCCGGTTTATTGAAGAAAGGGGTGGACTTTCTGTCCGATATCATTGAAAGTCCGGGCGGAATTCTTTGGGAGTTTATTCTTCTGACGGCCTTTGTTCTGTTGATTTTATCGGGAAGCGGCGCATGACATATCAATTACCCTTTACCTCTATCATCGGGGTGGGGATCATCACGTTTGCCGGGCTGGCGATTTTAGTGAATCAGGATCCTCGGGAGAGGCGGCTCAGTATTCTCGCCTATATTTTGCTTTATATAGGGACAGTTTTTCTTTTGTTTCGGATTTTTTCTGTACAGATCCTTTTTATTCTGTTTCTGACGGGACTGGCGGGGGGCATGATTCTTGGTACAGATCATATCGATTTACACGCCGGAATCCACAGACCGGCAATTACCCCCGGTATCCTTTTTATGGCGGTCTTTGGTTCTGTTCTTTGGGTTATGGTGCTTTCGATTGAACCCAGAATCGCTGTCTGGATTCCGGTCCCGGATTCAGTTCTTTTTTCCGCCCTTTGGATGATTGTGGTGGGCATTGCTGCGATCAGCCTGAACGATGATCATTTTCAGTTGTTTCTCGGATTGCTGCTGGTGTTTTTTGGCTTCGAATTGGTGTATATTTTGTTGGAAGATTCTTCGCTGGTTTTCGCATTCCTGACCGCGATCAATCTGTTGATTGCACTGGCCGGTGCCTATGTGCTTTCCAAGCCGGAGGATGATCCGGAAATTTCAGAAGATTCTGATTTGGATTTGTTCGAATGAGCGCGCCTGTCTTATGGTTTGTTATTCCTTTCTGTTGGGGTGGCTTCGCACTGCTTTTTTCTGAAAAGCAAAAGCTTGTGACGGCAATTTCATCCGCTCTCTGTCTGTTTCTGGCCTTTATTGCGCTGACGATCCCGATCAACAGTATGATCATTATCGGCAACACGTCCATCATTTTTATCTCATCGGAAGAGATTCTTGGACGCAGTATGGTGCTGGAACGCTCAGCGCAACCGATGCTGGCATTTTTCTATTTGTTTACGGCTGTCTGGGTGTTAGGGTCCTCCGCGGCGCATGTTCACCGCCTTTTTGTTCCGATCGCATTGATGGATACCGCGTTGATGATGGGCGTGATGGCTGCAAAACCTTTCATCTTTGGGGTTTTTCTGGTTCAGTTTTTGGTGTTGATCACGATGCCGCTGTTCTGGACCCTGCGCAAAGGCGAAGGCGTCGGGATTCTGCGCTTTTTGGTGTTTCAAATTTTCGGGATGCTTTTTCTGGCAATTGGCGGATGGTTAACCGCTTCGGTGGAGATCAATCCGGCGGATTCATTTTTGGTCACCCGTGCTGTGATTCTTTTTTTCCTCGGCTTTGTATTTTGGCTGGCGATATTTCCATTTCATGACTGGATCGCCATGGTGATGGAAGAGACTTGTCCCTACGTCGCAGGGTTTGTGGTCAACCTTTTACAATTCTCTTCTTTGTTTATCATGCTGACATTTCTGAACACTTATGTTTGGATGCGTTCGTTTGAGCCGCTCTTTACTGCGTTGCGGCTTGTCGGTATACTGATGTTATTGATCGGGGGTGTTTTCGCTTTTTTCCAGGACAGCTTGCAGCGTACACAGGCTTTTTCTATCGTAGCGGAAAATGGATTCGCGTTGTTTTTGTTGGGCGTGAATACACAACCATCCATCCGGATTTTTCTATCTTTTCTTTTTATCCGGATCCTTGCCGGTTTGGCTTGGGCGTTCGGCGCAAAGATCCTTTCCTGGGAATCCGACCTGGCGCTTTCCGATCTGCGGGGACTCATGCGGCAAAAGCCTTTTGTCGGAATTGCGTTGTTGGTGAGCTTTTTCTCCGTCGCGGGATTACCATTATTCGCCGGTTTTCCGCTGAAAGTTGCCATGATCGCTTTAGGGTTCGGACAATCTTCATTGATCGGGCTCAGTATTGCCCTTGGGTGCTGGCTCTTGATTTTTACCGGATTTAAATTGATGATTATTTTTTTGGATCCTAACCAAGCCCCATCATTTTCAAAAGAGTCTTTTTGGCAGACCATTTTTTTGATCCTGATGATTGTCCTGTTGGTTGGCATGACGATCGTCCCTGATTTGTTTGATGGGTTTGTGCAGGGATTTCAATCACAATTTTCGGCCTATGCAATTCATTGAATTTCGGAAGCGATTCCACTCATTCATCAAGTTTGAGCAGGAACGAATAAAAGTGATATATTTCACAATTGTGTACGCAGGGTATTGTGCGAAACGTCTGAACGGGTATAATAACAGAGCATTTGTAAAAAGGA
>CALCQT010000474.1 GCA_937894825.1 uncultured Anaerolineaceae bacterium | reverse complement strand
AAATAAAAAAACCGGGCGGGCCCAGCCGGTCTATTTTATTGCGGATATCGCCGCCAACCATGACGGTGACCTGGAGCGGGCCAAACAACTGATCCATATTGCGAAAGCATCCGGTGCGGACGCCGCCAAATTTCAGAATTTCAAGGCAGCCAAAATCGTTTCCGACTTCGGGTTTCGTAACATGGGCGGGCAGCAATCCCATCAGGCCCAATGGAAGAAATCGGTCTTTGAAGTGTATCAGGCCGCTTCGGTACCGGACCGCTGGTCCGTTGAATTGAAAGAGACCTGCGATAAAGAAGGTATCGCCTATTTTTCCGCCCCCTACGATTTTGAATCGATCGACTGGCTGGATGATTACATGCCGGTTTATAAGATTGGTTCCGGTGATATTGATTGGATCGAGTCGTTGGAGCGGATTGCCGCAAAAGGGAAGCCGGTGCTGCTGGCGACCGGTGCGGCGGATCTGGCGGATGTTCAACGGGCTGTGCGCACGATTCGCGCGATCAATCCGCAGCTGGTGCTGATGCAGTGCAACACGAACTATACCGCCAGTCTGGAAAACTTGCAGTATATTAATCTGCGCGTCTTGCAGGCTTATGCCGCCACTTGGCCGGACCTGATCCTGGGGCTTTCCGATCATACGCCGGGACACGCCACCGTTCTGGGCGCGGTGACCCTGGGAGCGCGTGTAATCGAAAAGCATTTTACCGATGATAATCATCGGGAAGGTCCGGATCATAAATTTGCCATGAATCCCGCATCCTGGGTCGAGATGGTGGAGAACACCCGCCGGCTGGAAAAAGCGCTGGGCTCCCCGGAAAAGACGATTGCCGAAAACGAAACCGAAACGGCTGTTCTGCAGCGGCGCTGTCTGCGGGCGGCCCGCGACATTCGCGCCGGTGAAACAATCACACGCGACATGATCGATGTGCTGCGCCCGGCTGATCCCGGGGCGATCAAACCGCCTGAAATTCCGGCGGTGATCGGGCTGCGTGCAATCGAAGACATTCCTTTTGGCAAAGCATTAAGCTGGAAATTGTTAACAGAATGAAAATCCTGTTTTTTTCACGCGATTATACGCCGCACGATTATCGTTTTCTGAAGGCGATCGTTGAGAACGGTCACGAATGCCATTATCTGCGGTTGGAAGATCGCGGACAGCGGCTTGAACTGCGTGACATACCCGATTTGGTTCAGGTGGTGGATTGGCGATGGGGCAAAGCGCCGCGCGATCCGCGGCAGGATGCGGAGGTGATCGCTGATCTACAGGAGGTTTTTTCTGAGTTGCAGCCGGATGTTATCCATAGCGGTCCGCTGCCGGATGTCTCGTGGCTGGTGGCCCAGGCGGAACTGCATCCGCATGTGGCGATGTCCTGGGGGTTTGACCTGCTGCGGGATATCGAAGTCGATCCGGAGATGAAACGTACTACAGCCGTTGCGCTGCAACAGGCGGACTGGTTCTTGGGCGATTGTTACGTCGAGCGGGACACGGCCGCGGAACTGGGACTGGATCCGGCACACACGACCATTTTTCCCTGGGGCATTGATCCGCGCCGTATGGCTCCTGGCGCGAGTCATGTCCGCGCTGAGCTGGCGGGGCCGGATGATTTTATCCTGTTGAGCCTGCGCACGATGGAACCGAATTACGGTGTGGAAACGGTCGTGCGTGCTTTTCTGACGGCTGCGCAAAAATCTGAAAAAATAAAACTGGCGCTGCTGGGGGATGGCAGCCAACTGGAAATGCTGAAAGCGATTGCGGATTCCGCACCGGCGTCGATTCAGGAGCGGATTTTTTGGCTGGGTCGAAAGAAGAATGAGGAATTGATCGATTACTTTCGAGCTGCGGATTTGTACGTGAGTGCTTCGATTGTGGATGGATCCTCCGTCTCATTGTTGGAAGCGATGGCCTGCGAAGTACCGGTGCTGGTTTCGGCCATTCCCGGAAATCAGGAATGGGTTGAAGACGGGAAAACCGGACTGCTCTTCGAAACCGGCAATGCGGACATGCTGGCGGAGAAAATCCTGGACTGTGTGTCAGATCGGGAAAAACTGAAAGAACTCAGCAGAAGCGCACGCACGTTGATCGAGGAAAAAGCTGACTGGGAAAAGAACAAATTCCTGCTGACGACAGCTTACGGGCAGGCGATTGCGCTTGCGGCACAACGTCGGGATCAAGGGATATCTGCCGCATAATATGAAGACGACATTGATTATTCAGGCCCGCATGGGGTCCAGCCGGCTGCCGGGCAAAGTGCTGCTGGATATCGGCGGTAAACCGATGCTCGAATGGGTTGTCCGGCGCGGTACGCTGGCCTCCAAAGTGAATGCTGTGATTGTGGCGACGACGGATGATCCTGCGGATGACCGGATCGCAACCTGGTGCGCGGAGAATGAAGTGCTCTGTTATCGCGGATCCGTATTCGATGTGCTGGATCGTTTTTATCAGGCGGCTTTGATGGCTGAAAGTGATCGAGTCGTGCGCGTGACAGGTGACTGCCCGCTGATCGATCCGCGGGTGATCGATGACGTGCTGGCGCTTTTTGAGACGACCGGCGCTGATTTTGCCGCGAACCGCTTGCCTCCACCCTGGCACCGGACCTATCCGATTGGTCTGGACGTGGAAGTGGTCTCTTTTTCCGGGTTGGCGCGTGCCTGGCGCGAAGCGAGCCTGCCTTTTGAACGCGAACATGTCATGCCCTGGTTTTACGCGGTGGAAGGGCGCTGTAAAGTAGAGATTCTGGACCATGAGCCGGATTGCGGGATGCACCGCTGGACGGTAGACACGCCGGATGATCACCGGTTACTGGAGCAGATTTTCGCCAAATTGCCGGATCCTATGCACGCCACCTGGTATGATGTACTGGAGATCGTGAAAGCGGACCCGGATTTGGAGCGAATCAATGCCACGACGCATGCCAAGCGCGTCGATATCGTGGATGAACGGAGTCTGCGGCAAAAATGAGTTTGATGACGATTTTTATCACCCCGAAAGGGTTTGATCGACCGCATATCGCACTGATCCAGCGGAATGCGATCCGTTCCTGGAAGGAACTGGCGCCGGATGTTTCGGTCATTCTGATCGGGGATGATCCGGGCGTGGCCGAAGCCGCAGCCGAATTGGGCGTGCAGCATGTGCCGCAGGTGCGTCGGAACGCTTCCGGCACGCCTTTGCTGAGTGATATTTTCGCTATTGCGCGGAAAGCTTCCGAGTCCCCTTTGCTGGCGTATGTGAACGCTGACATCATCCTGATGCCAAATTTTCTTGAGGTTGCACAGATAATCTCCCAAACTGAAGCGAAATTTTTGCTGGTCGGGCAGCGCTGGGACCTGGACATCCGGGAACCGCTGGATTTTTCCACGGGCTGGCAGGACCGGCTGATGGCTGACGTAGCAACGCGCGGACGCCGGCATCCGGCGAGCGGGAGTGATTATTTTATTTATCCGCGCGTCTGTTTTGAGACGTTGCCGGAATTTGCGATTGGCCGCTCCGGTTGGGACAATTGGATGTTCTATGAGGCGCGGCTGAAGGACTGGAAACTGGTCGATTGTTCGGACACGATCGACATTATCCATCAGGATCACGATTACGCCCATCTGCCGGGCGGGCAGCCGCATTACCGGCAGGCGGAGTCTTTTGAAAATGTGAAGATCGCCGGCGGACAACGGACCGTATTTACGCTGCCGGATTGTAATTGGAAGATGAATCGGGATGGGAGCCTGTCCCGGCCGCCGTTGACCAAAGCGAAATTCCTGCGGGAGGCGGAAATTTTTCCGTTGGTTGGGCTAAAATCGAAAGTGTTGGGCGATCTGGCTTTCGCGCTTTTTCATCCGAAAAAAGCCTACGGTGAACTGCGGGAAAAGTTGAAAAAATGAAGATGATTCAGTGTTCTGAGCTTTCTTCCGGCGGATATATTCTGCCGGAATCGGGACATGCGATTAACTGGAGAACGGATGAGAATCGGTCAAAACCCCGCGAAATTTGTCAAAGAAGTTGCCAAACCGGCCCGGGTCACGGTGGCGGTGTTGAACTATATTCCCTTTGTCAGCGGTTTCTATGCGGAAATGCCGCAGGTGCTGAAAGCCTGTCTGGACAGCATTCGTGCTTCAACGACGGATGTGAATTATGATTTGCTGGTGTTCGACAACGGCAGTTGCGCGGAAGTGAAGGACTATCTGCTGGCGGAACAGGCGGCCGGGCATATCCAATATCTGCTCTTCTCCGAGAAGAATCTCGGCAAGGGCGGCGCCTGGAACATTATTTTGCAGGGTGTGCCGGGTGAGATTATCGCCTACACGGATAACGACTGTCTTTTTTCGCCGGGCTGGCTTTCCAAGAGCCTGGAGATCTTGGAGACTTACCCGCGGGTCGGGATGGTGACGGCCCGTCCGTTTCGCACCAATCCGGATTTCTACAGCGCAACCCTGGAGTGGGTT
>CALCQT010000473.1 GCA_937894825.1 uncultured Anaerolineaceae bacterium | reverse complement strand
GCTGTATGAAATAACGCCGAAAGGACGGGAAACCTTTCTGGCATGGCTTGCGGCGTATCAACCGGATCAGGCGCTTTATTTTCGCAGTTCTTTTCTTGTCAAGCTGTTT
The DNA here is from genome assembly GCA_937894825.1 of uncultured Anaerolineaceae bacterium. Classification (GTDB taxonomy): domain Bacteria; phylum Chloroflexota; class Anaerolineae; order Anaerolineales; family Anaerolineaceae; genus Flexilinea. The sequence goes on along the minus strand of CALCQT010000473.1, from coordinate 8,640 downwards.
TTTTCCGGTGAACGACCCATGGCGGACAGCGTCGCCCAGCTGAAACAATTTCGGCAGGACTGTTCGGAAGGGCTGAAGGCGGCGCAGGTCTGGAACGAAAGCATTAATGAATACAAATCGCAGGTAAGGACAGCGGATGATTCGGTTTACTGGATGCTGACGCGTAATTTCGGGTTCGATTTTTTGTCGACCTGTGTGCGTTGGGCGGATCACTGTATCGAAACGCTGGAAGCAATTATTCAGGAGAAAGAGAAATCGGATGAAAGTATTGGTCATTAATGGCAGCCCGAAGGGTGAAAAAAGCAATACGCTGCACCTGACAAAGGCATTTTTGGCCGGGACCGGCGCGCAGGATGTTGAAACACTGCACGTCAGCCGGTTGAACATTGATTCCTGCCGCGGCTGTTTTGCCTGTTGGAACAAGACGCCGGGAAAATGTGTGATTTCAGATGACATGGAAATGGTGTTGTCGCAGATTCTGGCGGCTGACCTGATCGTCTGGAGTTTTCCGCTTTATTATTTTTCGATTCCCGGCAAATTGAAGACGCTCATTGACCGGCAATTACCGCTTGCTTTGCCTTTCATGGTTGAAAATACCGATGGCAGCGGCAGCGGTAGCCACCCGTCCCGTTATGACATGTCCGGCAAACGGTATGTGCTGATTTCGACCTGCGGTTTTTACTCCGCCGAGAAAAACTACGATGCGGTGGAGAGAATGTTTGATCATATTTGCGGGAAAGACAATTATGAGACGATTTTCTGCGGACAGGGGGAACTCTTCCGAGTTCCGCAGCTCCGGAATCGGACCGATGCCTATCTGGCGGACGTGCAGCAGGCCGGCGCCGAATTCATGACCGGCGGGATCCGGCCGGAGACCCGGGAGCGCCTGAAGACGCTGCTGTTCCCGAAAGAGGTTTTTGAAGAGATGGCGGATGCCAGTTGGGGTGTTGAGAAAAGCGCCGGCGAACATCGGGCTCCGGTCGATGAGACGCTGGCCTTCACCCGGCAGATGGCGGCGCTCTATCGCAAAGAATCCTTTGACGGAAAGGCCCGTGTGCTGGAAATGCACTATACCGATCGGGACAAAACTTATCAGATCCTGATGGAACGTGATGGATATAAGATGCTTGATGATCCAAAGGACTTTCAGCAGTACACCACCCGGATCGAGACGCCTTTCACAGTCTGGCTGGCGATTTCAGAAGGGAAAACGACCGGTCCGCAGGCCATGATGGAACAAAAATACCGGGTGGATGGAGATTTTTCGCTGATGCTGAAATGGGACGACTTTTTTGGCTATGCCGCTCCGGCGGCGGAAAAGAAGCCTGCCACAGCGAAAACCGCTTCAGACAGCAAGAGCAATATGCTGATATTTTTGCTGCCCTGGATCCTCTTTTGGACCGTGACAAGTTTTAACGAACAGTGGGGCGTAATGACGAGTATTGCCTTTTGTGCGCTGATCCCGCTGTTGTGGCTGAAATTCAAGAGCACGATTTATGAACGGCTGACGATTGCCTGTATTTCAGGGCTGTCGTTATCCCTTCTGCTCGGAGCCGATCAGACGATCCTGTGGCCGCTCTCTTATCTGCTGTTCGGTCTGTTGTGGTTTGTGTCGGGATTCCAGAAAATTCCGTTGAGCGCTTATTACTCCATGAACGATTACAACGGAGAGAAAGCACTGCAGAATCCGCTTTTTATGAAAACCAACCGTATTTTGAGTCTCGGCTGGGGTGTCCTTTATCTGGTGATCTCCGTCTGGTCGTTCCTGTTGATGCGAGCCAATGCTGCCGGAGTGGCTTTGATCCTGAATAATGTCGCGACGATCCTGATGGGAATTTTCACCGTTTGGTATCAAAAATGGTATCCGGCCAAAGTCGCGCGCGGACGGTAAGACAAGGAAAGAACTTATAACAAGAACGTGCCCGGAAAACCCGGGCACGTTCTTGTTGCAATGCGATCTAAGTTTGTTGAAAGGATAAATGCCTTAGCGTGTGGCGGTAGTCCCCAGCGTCAGCCGGACTTCCTGCTCCTCGCCGCCGCGCAGAATGGTCAGTGTGATCCGTTCGCCCGGGAAGTATTTGGCCAGTTCGTTTTTCAATCCTTGCACATTACGAATGGCAGTCCCATCAATTTTCACGATCACGTCGTTTTCCTGCAGAGCTGCGTCATCCGCCGGGCTGTCTTTGGTTACCTGGTAGATCAGAGCGCCTTCAGTATCTTCCGGAATACCGATTTTCTCAGCATCGGCCGCGGTAATATCTTTAACGTAGGTGCCAAGCCAGGCGTTTCCGCTTGCTTTCTGCTCTTCGGTTGTCTGCGCAGCCTGCGTCCGTTCCGCGCTGGTCGGGCGGGCGGAAAGCGTCACCGGCACATCGATTTCTGATCCATCCCGCAGAACATGCAGTGTGATGGTGTCGCCGACGCTGGTGTGGGAGGCCAGATAAGCGATGATATCATCCATACCTTTCACATCCACATCATCAATTTTTGTGACAATGTCGCCGTCACTGTAAATGGAGCTGTTGCTAATTTTAATCGTCTCGCTGCCGCCGACGATACCTGCGGCTTCAGCCGGGCTGTTTTTCTGCACAGTCTGGACGAACGCGCCGCGCTGATCATGATCCAGCTCCAACGCTGCGTTGATATCCGGTGTCAGGGCGATCCCGCTGATACCAATCCAGGCGTGTTGGTAAAAACCTTCAGCGATCAATTGCGGGACAACCCGATTGGCCAGCGCTGCCGGAATCGCATACCCGATCCCTGCGGAGGAATAGGTGGACGAAGCAAAGGAATTGACCACGCCGACCACTTCGCCGTTCAGATTGATCAAGACACCGCCGGAGTTTCCGGGGTTGATGGCGGCATCCGTCTGGATCATGTCAGGAATCGTATAATGACCCGTCTCTGTGGCACCTGACTCGAGTGTAAAACTGCGCCCCAGCGCAGAGACGATCCCTTGGGTCATCGTTCCGTTATTGCCGAAAGGATTCCCGATTGCCGCGACGAAATCGCCTGTTTTCACCGAAGTGGAATCACCCATCGTGACTGGCTGAATCTCCGGACGAAAATCTTCGATTTTCAAAACAGCCAGATCACTGTCCGGGTCTGTTCCGACAATGGACGCGTCACGTACGATGCCATCATAATAGGTAATTGTGATTTCAGCAGCGTCTTCGACCACATGATTATTGGTTACGATATGCCCTTCGGTATCCCAAACAAAGCCGGTACCGGAACCATAAGTCATTCGCTCTGTCGTTTCAGGGCTATCCTGTTCAGGTGTTTCCTGGTTTTGTTGTTGTTCAATGTAAGGAAGAAGATCCCTGAAATCAAAATTCTGGTCCCATGGGATGGTCAAATTATTGCTGGAGGACTGCCCGGCCGGAACCGCCACAGAAATATAGACAATCGACGGATTGATCTGGTCATATAAACTGCTGAGAGAGACTTTGGCTTGTGCGACATCCGATTCTGTCAGCTGCTCCTGCGCGCGTGATGGGCTGAATGCCACCAGACTTACGATGAGAATTGTCAGGATTGCAATTCCCAAAACTTTTGTTGTTTTTTTCATATTTCTTTTTCCCTTGCCTCCATTTCTTGGAATCCTCTTTTTCCCTTCTTCTTGTAAAAGCCTTGCATATAAATTTATGATAAGAAAAATCCTCTTATCTAGTTATTAAGATTACTACCGAAACATTAGGGATTTGTTAACGCTGCCGCCTCTGATGATTATTTTTACCTTAAACTGACTGCAGACTGATGTTCAAAGCGCTTATGGCTGATCAGGGTCAGTTTCTGAAGATGGGAAAGGCAGATGGATGGTAAAGGTACTGCCTTCTCCCGGGACGCTGTTGACAGTGATCTTTCCTTTATGCGCTTTGATGACTTCTTTTGCGATTGCAAGACCCAATCCCATTCCTTGCGTAAAGCGTTTTTTTTCTGTTCCCCGATAAAAGGAGTTGAAAATATTGGGCAAATCTGCCTCTGAAATCCCCGGTCCAAAATCAATTACGTTAATTTGAATCTCTTCTCCGTTGACCCCGGCACGTAAAATCACGCGTCCCCCTTTGGGCGAATATTTTATCGCATTACTGAGCAGGTTGCCGACAGCCTGGTGAAAGCGGAAGGGGTCCATCTCGACCGCAGGTAAATCGACCGCGATTTCATTGATCAGGCTGACGCCCTTACTCATCGCAAATTCCGCCCAATATTGGTAACTCTCCATTAACCATCGGGTCAAATCAACCCTGCTGAAGAGATACTGGTTTTGCGGATCGGATTCTTCCCGCAGAATGGAGAGATCGCCGACCAGTAATTCCAGCCGTTTCACCTCATTTTTCATACCGCGGGTCAGATCGCGGGTTAGTTGCTCATCCTGATAAGCGCCGAGCGACAGCGAATCGACGGCGGAGGAAAGCGCTCCCAGCGGACGTCCCAGTTCATGGGTTAAGAAGGAGACCAGTTTGGTCCTTTTCTGTTCAGAAGATTTCAGTTTTTCAGCCAGTTGATTGAACGCCACGGAAAGCTGCGCAATTTCTTTCGGTCCGGTCTCCGGCAGCGGATTGTCCCGCACGCCGGTCGAGAGTTCCAAAATTGCGTTGGCGGTCCGGTTCAGGCTTTTTTCCAGCGATACCGCGTTGAACAGGCCGATCAGAATACCCAGCACAATGCCGCAAATCAGAATTAAGATGATCTGTCCGGAGGTCTGATCCAGTTGTTCTTCAAAGTAATCGTCCGGCAGGTTCAAACGGATGATTCCCAGGAGTTCATTCTGATTATTGGAAACCGGTACCATCATCTCGATAAAATCATCCGTTTTGTGAAATGGATTGTAGGCTGAAATATTCAGAATCGGCTGCATATTCGTTTGCCCGAACGTCGGCATATGATTACAGCAGTTCTCCGGTGCCTTCTCGACCATGCCATTATCTGAAAAAGCGAGCAAATTCCAGGCTTTGTCGAAGAGGATAACGCCGGTCACCAGTTGCGGACGGATTTCGCGGATGAATTCGTCCGCCGAAACTTTGTCCATCCAGATTTCGGGAGACCATTCAGCGTAGTCCCGGATCAAATTTGCCTGATACGTGATGGTCTTTTTCATATCTTTAAGAATATAGTGTGTCTTCATGGCGTAAGACAACGCCATTGCGATTAATGGAATCGTAACGATGACGGGCAGAATATGACTGAGAATAAATTGGGTCTTCAGGCTTTTCATGCAGGTTCTGGTTGAGAGACAAATTTGTAACCGACACCCCGAATCGTTTGAATATAGCGTGGGTTGTCCGGATCGGTTTCCACTTTTCCACGCAGCCAGCGGATGTGAACATACAAAACCTGGGGCTCACCGGTATACTCAGCGCCCCAGACACGCTTTAACAAATTATCGGTACTGATAACATGATCCGCTTCAAAAGCCAGTGCGGACAGGAGGTCAAACTCCTTCGGGGACAATTCCAGTGCTCGTCCACTGATCTGTGCGCTGTGCTGTGAAAAATCAATGGTCAGGTCACCGGCGTCAAGTTTGCCCTCGTTCGGGATGGGTTCAACCGGTTCCCGCCGGCGTAAGACCGCTTTGACCCGTGCCAGGAGCACCTCAAAATCAAAAGGTTTCATAATGTAGTCGTCCGCTCCGGCGTTCAGGCCCATGACCTGATCGCTTCCGCCGCGGCGTGCTGTCAGGAAAATGACCGGGATACTCTTTTGGGCATGAATGCTGGCGATTGCATCCAGGCCGTCCATGCCGGGCAAGCCGATGTCCAGCAGGATCAGATCCGGCTGATCAATTTGGATGATTGCCAGTGCGTCTTCAGCGTTTTCGGCTGTGTTGGTCTGAAAGCCGCTCTTTTCCAGGTTGAATGCAAGACTGCGGCGCAGCAGGACGTCGTCATCCACGATCAGAATTTTATTTGCCATGCGCTCCACTCCTTTCCGTTTACTGTTGATTGTGCAGGGCGCTGCTTTAATGGTTAATTCTATTCCGCAACCAGGTTTCTGTATAGTTCGCCTAGCTTCCGTGAGGAAAATTTAAGCTCCGCAAGCGGTTAGAAGCTGAAAAGGTAACCGGAAAAATGGGTCGCTGCGCTTTTTTACCAATCAGATTTGGGCAGGATTTAAGGCGTTTAACCAAAGTGGACCCTCCGCCAGGTTTTTTCTTGACTTCCGCTTTTTCTGCCATTGTATAACACGGCTGAATTGGTTCTCGCCGAGTGAACAAAATAATGTGCTTGCGCTTCTGTTTAGTAAGCGAAGAAAAAGGCCTGAGCAGATCATTCTGCTATTTCGCAGGATGTTATGCGTTAGTTTATATTAACTTAATTTCGGCAAATATTCTTAGGAAAAGATATATAAGCGACTTTTTGAGTTTGAATTTTCCTGTAATATGATCGGCTTACTGGATGATTTTGGAAACTGACAAAGAAAAAAAATCGCCATCTCGAATGCTATTTGTGTTCTGGCGGCCGTGTTTTAGGAAAATAACTGAGTTATATGAGGCTGATAATGACTACAGCTATACGAATATCTTTCGATATTAAATGACATTTAAATTCGGGTTTAATATGGTACGTAAATTGCAGTATTAATTTAAGACAGTTTAATTGCCAAGAGTTATCGAGAGGTATGTGAAAGTGAAATTTTCTGCGAACGTTTCGCTGTTCCGGAAAATTGCAAAAGGCACAGGTGTTTATTTATTGGTTGCTAAAAAGAAGATTTTTATAACTGATTTGGTCGGAGGTATTCAATGAAAAACAAAATGACCATTGGTGCAGTGTTAGTCATTATTTTGACAGTCGGACTAATTTGGCTTAATCGGACGCCTGAACAGGTTACCCTGGCACAACAAGGAAGTTCTTATGGGGATCTTATCCAGAAGGATGAACTGCCTTTAGAACCAGGTGAAGTCAGAACCTATAAAGCAGCGGAACCGGTTGATGGCATGGTCAACACCTGGGATATTACGCTGCGCGTGGAAGCCAGGGACAAACCGAAGAGCACAGATATTGTGCTGGTCATGGATCTCTCAACAAGTATGACTACAGCGAAATTGGCAGCCGCCAAAGCAGCCGCAGGAATATTCGTCAATACATTGCTGCCCAGTGGCACCACCAACGTCCGGATCGCGCTGGTCTCTTTCGGTAGTGGTGTAACGACACATCTGAATGGATTCCCGGATCCCCCCAACACGGCCACCACCCTGGTAAACACAATTAATGGGCTTTCAGTTACCGGGACTGCATACACCTTTACGCAAGGTGGTCTGTATAATGCCCGTACTTTGCTGGATGGCAGCGGAGTAAAGGATTTTAAATATATTGTCCTGCTTACAGATGGCGTCCCAACCTATAGTTGTGATGGTTACCCCAGTTGTACCCCGTCGCAGAATCCCCAGATGTACGATCTGATCCATGGTACCCGAGCGATTGCTCAGGCTGACCTGGCAAAAGGAGACGGATATAAAATTTACACTATTGCACTGGATACCGACACTGGTGGGACGAATGTTATCGATCAGCTTTCATCCGGAGCCGGGTATAGTTATACGGCAGACCAAAGTGATCTTCAACAGAAATTTGAGGACATCGCAAACAGTATTAAATCTTCGATGGCAGATGCGGAAGTGGATGATCCAATGGGGTCCGGGTTTGCGACGCTTGGGCCAGTTTCTGCGATTATTTCCATCAGTCCAAATGGAGGGACTGTAAACGCAGACAATCTCAAAAACGTTATCTGGAATATCCCGACGCTCATTGAGCCTGTTTCTGCCGGTTCGGATATTCGTTATGCCGAGATCATCTACCGGCTTGAAATTGACGACGATATCCTGACCGCTGTGCCAACCGTACCGGACGGCGACCTCTTCTACACGAACCAGGACGCCCAGATCACTTATACAGGGGCAGATGGGGCTGAGCACACGGCCGATTTTCCGGATCCGATCGTGGATCCGGTGCTGCTGGAAGTCAAAAAGACGCTGCAGGATGTTGACGGGAATCCGATCACAGGCTCTGATGAAGCGTTTAGCATTACGATTACCGGACCGCAAAATTATAACCAAACATATATACGGAAGGGTGGGGTAGCAACCTCCCTTATTACGAATCTCAGGTACGAAGGCGTCTATACCGTTACGGAAACAACCGCAGGGAATCACCTGACTACAGTCAAAATTGGGAACAATCCTCCGGTGACGCTCCCTGCCACGTTCACGGTCGAAGAAGAGACTGCAGTGGATGATGAGATGGATGATATTGTCGTTGAGGTCATCAATAAGGTCAACGTGATGAATGTGACGGCGACGAAAACCTGGTCCGGATTAGGAGCAGGAGAGACGGCGCCGGCGCTGTGGTTCCAGCTCTATCAGGGAACGGCGGCCTACGGGGTTCCACAGCTTATACCGGCTGGCGGTACGGTGACGTGGAACAATGTGCCGGTGGCGGATGCTTCCGGGACGCCCTATGTCTACACGGTGAAGGAGGGGACGGCAAGCGGGACGCCCTTGGTGTTTACGGCGAAAGTGCCGGATGGCTTTACAGCTGATCCATCGGGAGGAGAATGTACGGTTGCCGGTACAGGAGGCAGTAAAGGCTGTACGATCACGAACACGCGGAAGACGGTGAACGTAATGGCGACGAAGGCTTG
>CALCQT010000472.1 GCA_937894825.1 uncultured Anaerolineaceae bacterium | reverse complement strand
CGCTGTCGCCGCTGTTCAGTATTGGCATTGTTATCGGCGTCGGGATTCTCTTTTATTTGCTGTCGATCCTGCGGTTTTCCCGGAAACAGCAATGAGTTTTCTGCCGGCTTTTTTTACGATTTTGAGAATGTTTCGTGTATACAGATATGATTCAAATATCGCGGAGGAATCAATTTGAAGTGATGGTTTCTGTTTGCCATGTATAACACAAAACAGGACCGGTTCCGGACTTATTTCAGATTGCATGGAACAGTAATGAGTTATTCATGTTGTAAAGAAAGTCTGTATAATTGTGGTATAGCAGTAGTTGTGACCAAAGGTCGTGGATTTTATTATGTGCAAACACATCCTTTCTCTCAAGTGTAAAGGATGTGCAAAATAATTTTCTATAGGAGGGATTCATGGATATTGTGGGTTTGCTTATTCAATTGGTCAGTGGTGCCGTAGGCGGTAATATTGTTGGCGGCGTTCTCAAGAATTTCAGCACCGGTACGCTTGGGAATACCCTGATCGGTATTGTCGGCGCGGTGGTAACCAGTTATGCGACTGGAAAACTCGGTGCGAGCGCTGATCTCAGCAACATTACCGCGCTTCTGTCCAGCATCGGTATCAACCTTGCTGGTGGTGGTGTTCTGACCGCGGTCGTAGGTTTGATCAAACAGGTATTAGGAAAAAAAGCCTAACCCTTGTCGTTATATTCCCAAATGTCCGGTCGCATTTTCTGTGACAAGACGTAACCGGCGTGTTCAATACAGTAACTTCCCGATTTTCTTCTTCGGGAAGTTATTTTATATTTACCTGAATTTGCGAAAGGTTCTGTTGATACGTGTACCCTTCTTCATAATTATCTTCCGGAATTTTCAGCAATTTTTTTGCTTCATGGATTACCGCTTGAATTTTATCTTGTTATTGTCAAGATTCCCGCGCAAAAAGAATTTTTTTGGAAGGTGATCCTGTCTTTGAAATGATCTTTCAGTTCATTATATACAAAATAGAACTCATCATCATCCCATCGATCGCTATAAGTATCTTTGCACGAATTGAGCAGTGCCCGGCTTTCAAAAACAACATCGCCGACCAGAATGCTCCCGTTTGGACGAAGCCGTTCGATCAATGATTCAATATATGGCGCTTTCTCTCCGTCAGGAATGTGGTGCAGAGAATAAGTGGCCAGGATAAAGTCAAAGTTGGAAGAAGTGATCCCGGCAGGAAGCCCCTGACTGAAGTCCGCCCGGATCAGAAGGGCATCCGGCATTTTCTCGCCGGCAATCCGGATCATTTCCTGCGAAAAATCGACGCCGGTAATTTTGCAGCCTTGCTCATAAAGCTTCTGCGTCAGGGTTCCCGTGCCAAAGCCGATGTCCAGCACAGAACCCTTGCCTTGGGCGAGTACCGCATTGTAAATGGTATTCAGTACATTTTTATATCCGGCGAAGGGATAGGTATTCGCATCGTCAGAGATACCGACGCTTTTATCATAACCGTTTGCCCACAGGTCAAACCCTTCATTATTAAGCATAAGAAATTACCTTCCCGTTGCCCTGAATATTTCTGCAAAACACTTATTATATGTTATCAAATTGTTTTTCTGATTCGGATTATAAAGTAAATCAGTTCTATCGAAATGTATAAAGAAAGTTTTGAGATATATTATTTTCGTATGAACTTATTCTGATTTTCGTACTACTGGAATTTTACCTTGCTTGCCTTAGCCGGCCACAAGTTGTGATATATTCAAATTATGGTCGTCCTCTGCCTGTGGCAGGAGTGACGATTTTATAAAAAAGGAAGACAAATCGGATACGGGTCGCTATCCTGCTTCAATTTTCAGCAAAATTCTGCAATAATTGCGAATCACGAAAATAGGAACAGTGAAGATCTTTACGATCAAAATTGGGCTTTGCGGTAAATGTGGTGCCACCGTTATTTCTATTGTGTTTTCTGAAATAAATTTTCCTCACAGATGAGGACAAAACGTAAGAAGGAAAGAAATGTCTATTTTATTGTCTCCGATTTCGGTCAAAGGGCTTACGCTGAAAAACAGAATTGTTATGCCGCCGATGTACCAATACTCCGTGGCGAAGAAGGACGGGATTGCTACGGACTGGCATTTTGTTCATTATCTCTCCCGGGCGATTGGGGGCGCCGGCTTGATCATCGTCGAAGCCACCGGCGTATCCCCGGATGGCAGGATCACCGATAATGATTTAGGGCTTTGGGATGATGCTCAGATGCCGGCGCTCAAGCGGATTGTAGACGGCGTGCATGCATACGGCGCAAAGATTGCGATCCAGCTTTCTCACGCCGGACGAAAGGCACAGGATGCCGCCAGCCCGGCCATCCCCTCCACGAAGTTTTCCCCGATCGACAGTGATCCGTTGCCGAAACCGCATGAGCTTTCTGTCGCGGAGATCCATGAAATTGTGGCGCAATTCGCAGCGGCGGTTCAGCGCGCTGTTGAAATCGGCTTTGACGCGATCGAAATTCATGGCGCTCATGGCTATTTGATTCATCAATTTATCTCTCTAACCATTAATCAGCGAACGGATGAATATGGGCAGGATTGCGCTCGCTTTGGGGTTGAGGTTTTGCGCAGGGTGAAACCGTTGCTGCCGGAATCGATGCCGCTGCTGATGCGCCTTTCGGCGATTGAGTATATGGATGGCGGCTATGAGCTGGATCACGCTCTCAGCGTTGCCGAAAAATTTGTGGCGGCGGGTGTGGATGGCTTCCATATCTCGTCCGGCGGCGAGGCTGCTCCCGGAATAAAGAAACCCGGAAATTATCCGGGTTATCAGGTGCCGTTTGCGCAAGCTTTTAAAGAGCGCTTTAATCTTCCGACCATTGCGGTTGGCTTGTTGGGGGATCCGCTTTTGGCTGAATCAGTGCTGGCGAATGAGAACGCAGATCTGGTGGCGGTGGGGCGCGGCATGCTGAAAGATGCCTATTGGGCCTTGCATGCGGAAGAAGTGCTCACCGGCGAAGTGAAAAATCCGCCAGAACAGTACCTTCGCAGTCATAACCGCCGCTTTTTGTAAAAGAACGTATTGATTGATAAAGCGTTAAATGTTAGAAGGCACGGTGTGCCATTATGGAATGAAGAAAACGAGGGAGGGAAAAATGAATTTCACGATACCAACAAAGACTTTGAATGACGGCTTGAATATTCCCGCGATCGGATTCGGAACTTATTCGCTGAATGGGTCTGCCGGCGTCAATGCCATTGTCAGTGCGATTCATGCCGGATACCGGCTGCTTGATACAGCCTACAACTATGAAAATGAAGGGGCGGTCGGACGGGCTGTCAAAAAAGCGGGGGTTGCCCGTGAAGAAATTCTGATAGCATCCAAGCTGCCGGGACGTTATCATGACTATTCAAAAGCGGTTATCGCCATTCAGGAATCCTTGTTTCGCGCAAGTCTGGATTATTATGACCTTTACCTGATCCACTGGCCGAACCCGCGGGTGAATCTGTATGTCGAGGCGTGGCAGGCACTGATCGATGCACGAAAATGGGGGTTGATCCGCTCGATTGGCGTCTGCAATTTTCTGCCGGAGCATCTTGAACGGCTGGAGAAAGAAACGGGAGTTCTGCCGTCGATCAATCAAATTGAGCTGCACCCCTATTTCGCGCAGCAGGCTGCGGCAGCCTGGAATCAGGAGAAGGAGATTGTGACCGAAGCCTGGACGCCGCTGGGGCGAAAGAAGAACGATGTTCTCGATAATCCTGTGATTACGGACCTGGCTGCGAAGTATGGCAAAAGCACGGCTCAGATTGTGCTGCGTTGGGAGGTCCAGCGGGGGATTGTGCCGATTCCGAAGGCTTCGACACTGGTCCGTCAAAAAGAGAATCTGTCAGTTTTTGATTTTGTTTTGTCCGAATCGGAAATGGACGCGATCTTTGCGTTGGACAGGCCGGATGGACGGGTAGCCGGACAGGATCCCGCGAGCTATGAGGAGTTTTGAGTTCGTCAAACACGAAATATTCGCTTAGTAAAAGAAAATAAGTCCGCATCCGATTAATCCGATGCGGACTTATTTTTCCATTTATATCACTTGTACAAATAAGATACTGTGGCAGACAAGGATCTCTATTTGTCACTGTAATGTCCACGACATTGGGCAATTTCAATATTATTGTTATCCTGTACGCGATAAATCAGGCGATTTGTATCATCAATACGACGGCTCCACCACCCGGTCATATTGCCTCGCAATGGTTCCGGCTTTCCTAAACCCTCAAAAGCATTTCGGGAAATATCCTGCAAAAGTTGATTTATTCTGCGCATTTTTTTTTTATCGTGTTCCTGCCAATAAACATAATCTTCCCATCCTTCTGGCAGAAACACAAAATTACTCATTGGCCATTTCCTCTAATTCGTTCATCGTTTTTACAATGGGCTTGCTTTTTCCAGTTTCATAATCATTGATAGATTTTTGTAGACGGGCTTGATTCTCAGCGGAATAGAATGGGTCGGATATTCGCAACTCAAACGGAATGCCGCCAAACCGAACTACTTGCTTATAAAAGACATTTGTTGCAGCAGACATTGTCAAACCGAGCTCGGAGAAAATTTCTTCAGCTTCCTTTTTTAATTTGTCGTCAACACGAATATTTACATTTGCCATGTCAAAAGTACTCCTTTCGCACTTTTATTATATTTAATAAAACAGCATTGTCAATACAAATGTTTACATTAAGGATGCAATGTCATTTTTTAAGACAATTTTAGAAGGGATTCGTACAATTTGCTTTCGGCCCACTGATCAAAAATGAGGAGTTTTTTTGTGTAATCGGTTTATCTGATCTGATAACCGGCTTGTTCTAAAAGGGTTATCGCTTTTGAAAAGTTTTCAGTTTTTGTCAAAAAATAGTCTGTATTAAAGGTAGAGATCGCGAAAATAGCAATTTGATTGTCTGCTAACAACGTTGAAATTCTGGATAGTACACCAACAAGCGAAAAGTCCAAAACCCCTTGAATTCGGAATGCTTTCCACCCGTCCTCTCTTTCAATCGTGTTCATGGGGACATGTTCTGTCATACAAACCAGCGACCTTTCTTGATCCGTTTTCTCCAGAAAACAGAATTCGGCTTCTAAATCAACGCCTGATAAATCCGCAACCTTGCAGATTGAAAATTCATGCGCAATTGTTTTGATTTCCATTAACGATCCTCGTATAGTGCATCCTGGTTATCTCCCTGCTATCGCTCACTACTTCAACGTAACAATAGGAATAAGCCCAAATAAGGCATAATATACCGTTTTGCTTGGAATAAGAACCTTGAAAAACCAGGTGAAAAAAGATATCCGTTTCGTTCTATAGCAATGAATTTAACGCTGCCATCAACCCCAGCATGCCCAAACCGATGCTCGGCATGCAAATTCCCGGCAGATCAGCGAATACTTTGCGGTTCATCAGACGCAGGAGGAAGCCTGCAAGGACAAGGCATAATGGTGTGAGGAAGATAAAGCCCCAAAGCAGCAGCAACACACCTGACAAAATAGCATAGATCGCAATGCCTGAGAGCCCTGCCACCAGTAGCAGCCAAAAGATTATTAATGGTACGATTATGGCGCGGTACAAAACATTGAGGGTATTGCCGATAGCGTCCGGCGACACTTTTTCCGCGGACAGCGTTTTGCTTATGATGGGGAAATAGCATAATGTGGCATGGATAAACATCGTACCGCAACTACCGATCACTGTGCAAATCCCGAATATGCTTGCCAGAATCGTGCTGCCTCGTGCTATCTGGTTGTAAAGGGCGACACAACCCATCAGGTACATGGGGACTGCAATTGCTGCCAGCCAAATAGAAGCTTTGAAACGCCAAAGCGCCATTTTCTCCCAATTTGTGTCCAGAACACCTCCCGGACCGTACTTTTCATTGCCTTTGCCCTTAAGATCCAATAAAATGTCAGCCACGGCGCATAATATGCCGCCGCACAAACCGATGAGTCCAAACAGATAATCCATATTTATAATGATTCCTTCGTATAATCAGATTTTCAACGATCCCTTTTTGCGACAACCAGTTTAACTGTTCTTTATTACACTGCCGCTGGTTTCCCCTATCCGAACACTTCACAGGCGGCGATGACCTGCAGCCGCTCCTCATCAATTTTATCGCGTCCATAAGCGTCAAAAAACCGCTGGCGATATTGATCTGTTTTGAGGTTAAAGTTCAACGTCCACGCTCCCCAAAACAAGTCGACATGGCGGTCACCGACACCGCCGCTGTCGAGGTCAATGAATCCGCTGAATTTCCAATCATCAAGAATGATGTTCGGCAGGCAGTAGTCGCCGTGCAGGAGGGTGTCGGTTTTCAGGAGATGGTCTTTTGTTTTCATAATCGTATAGGCCTCCTCCGGTGTGGAATAATCCTGGGACTCGGGAAACCAGGAATGATCGTAACGCCCTGCCTGATAATTCTGGGCGGCTCTGAACAGGTATCGTTCTGTATGATTGGGGACAGGGCATCCTGTATGGTCCAATGAATGAAGCAAAGCGAGTTGTTCGGCAATTGTGTCACATAGCCGTTCAGGCTGATCGAGATACCGCGCTGTGGTGCAATTATCGCCGCGGATTTTCTCTGTCAGCAGCCAGGCTTGCTCTCTGACAATAAGATATTCCACCACTTTTGCCGCCAGTCCTTTGCTGTGAAAGTAGCGCGTCATCTCATATTCACGTTCTAAACTTGCGGCCGTAGCGATTTTTAGAAAGTAGCCGTTATCCTTATCAATGAAAAGGACCTGCGCATCCGGGGAACAGCTGCTGTCATACAGATTCGCGTCGCTCAGATACGGGTGTAGTGAAGCGGGATATTTATCAATATCAACTGTTATTGGTTTCAGGATCATAAAACAATAATCTTTCTTGCTTACCATATTTCGTGAAATAAAAGCTGCATGTCTTCGAAATCTTTCCACGAGGGTATTCCATATCTTGCGATTTTCGGGTACCCTCGCAGACTGAGTATTATCAGAGATAGTTTGCGGCTACGGTTGCTTTGAGTTGAAATTAGATATTTTTCATCATTGCTAAAATAATATCCGAAATAGTTTTTTTGTCAGTGTTTTGGGAGATTTTTTCTGCAGTAGTCTTTGCAATATCTATAAATTGAGAAGACAACTTTGATTCCAGCACCTTCTTAACCCAATCAATATCTGAGACATTTTTTTTGCCTAAATATACTTGTTCAAAAGCATATATTGTTCCTTCGCCAATCGCCGCTACAATACAACCAGCT
>CALCQT010000471.1 GCA_937894825.1 uncultured Anaerolineaceae bacterium | reverse complement strand
GCACTCTTCGGTGTTCTGTTTGCCACCCGGAAAAAAGCCATCTTCTTTAAGTGGCACAAACGGATGGCGCTGGTAACCGTGCTGTTTGTTCTGCTGCATCTGACTGTCCCGAACGCACTGTACTATCTTTTTTGACAAACGATCGCTTCGCTGCCTTCCAGCGGATCAAAGTTCGGCGCGAACATGCCGTATGAATTGAAACTCCTGTCAAAATAATCAAAGGCCGGAACCAATGAATCAAATGGGTTCCGGTTTTTCTTTTGATCTTCATATCATTTTGATCGAAATGCCAAAAGTCAAATTACCGTGAACCTGAAAGAAAAAGATACAATAAAACCACGGGGGATATTCGCAATGGGCCGCATTCGGCGATCACCAGGCAAAGATTGTTTGCTGGCGAAGGGATCGTTGAAAAACATACAGAAGATCATTAAATGCGCAAGCTTTTCAAAAAAATGGAAGGAATGAAAAAAACTCATTTACAGAAAAAAATCTGATGGCAAATCGCATCATTATCATCGACGACGATCCGGAATTATGCGCCCTGATCCGGAAGTGCGCTTCACAGGAAGGGTTTGAAACCGACATTGCAGCGGACGGGCAGCGGCCTGACCAAACTATCCGGGCGCCTGGACGACTATTGTTTGATCATTTTGGACATCATGCTTCCAGGCATGGACGGATTCCAGGTATTGAGCGAAATCCGCGCGCTCTGCACAGTCCCGGTCCTGATGTTGACCGCAAAAAGTGATGAAACCGACAAAGTGACCGGTCTGCGGATGGGAGCGGATGATTACCTGACCAAACCCTTCAGCCTTAACGAGTTGACAGCCCGCATGGAATCGCTTATCCGCCGTTACACCACCTTCAACCCATTTGCTCCATCCGGCATGCTTATTTTCAAAAACCTGACCATCGATCCGGATAGCCGCAATATATTGCGCGATGACCAGGCGGTTTCCCTGAGCGGGCGCGAATTTGATCTGCTGTTCTTTCTGGCCTCACATGCGGGGCGCGTCTTCACGAAAAAACAAATCTACCGTGAGGTCTGGAACACCGAATACACCTATGACGACGGCAATCTCATGTCCTTCATCAGCAAACTGCGTAAAAAAATTGAGCCGGATCCGGATCGCCCGTTGTACATCCTCACCGTCCACAACGTGGGCTACTGTTTTAATCGTGAGGTCTGACCAATGAACTGGATATATATTTTTGTTACGGGGATCATATTCTGTGCCGGAATCATTATCTTTCTGATAGGGAGACTGTATCGTGTCCGGGATCAGCTTTCTATGATTCAGGAAGCGTTGCAGGACATTCGGCATGGAAACATGAACCGCCGAATTCTTACGCGGGATGATGACATGGTGAAAGATATCTGCCGGCAAATCAACGCCATTACGGCAAACAGCCAGACTCAGATTGTCCGTCTGAATCTGGCTGAACAGCGTTATAAACAGCTGATGACCGGACTGTCTCATGACGTAAAAACACCCCTGACTTCGCTGGTGGGATATCTGGAAGCAGTTCAGGATGGGAAAGTCAGCGGTGCAGAAAAGGAAGCATATATCAACGTCGCGCTGGATAAAGCGCATGATTTGCAGCGTTTTGTCGAATCGTTATTTGAGTGGGTTCGCTTGGATGCCGGGGAGCGGCCCTTTCAACTGGAAAACACGGATTTAAATGAGCTTTCCCGTGAAATTCTGGCAGGCTGGATCCCTGTGCTGGAAAGCAGCCATTTTACCTATCAGATCGAAATTCCGGAAACAGAGTACTTTTTGCAGATAGACCGGAACGCCTGCACCCGCATCTATAACAACCTGATCGAAAACGTGCTGTACCACAGTCAGGGCAATGCAATTTCACTTCGCATCACCGAAAACGACGCCTGTGTCGAGATTCTCCTGACCGATAACGGGAAAGGTGTTCCGATCGAAGACCTGCCATATATCTTCGAGCGTCTCTATCAGGCGGACAAATCCCGCGCCGGTCGCGGCAATGGCCTCGGTCTTGCCATTGTGAAAGAACTGGTCGCCGGACATGGCGGCAGCATCAAAGCCGAAAATCTGCCGGAAAGCGGAATAGCGTTCACAGTTACATTACCTAAAAATCGTCTGATTACATAAACTAATAACTTTCATTTATCCCAGGCGCCGCATTCCCAATATGATGTGAGTGTCAAATATGACCACACTCCAAATGTCCGCAAGGTTTTGGCAAGGTTTTATTTGTATACTCAAAATCGAAAGGAAAAAGTCGAAATGGATAACCTTGCCATCGAATGCAGACAACTCACAAAACGTTATGATGAACAGTCCGTGGTCAATCAGGTCAATCTGAATGTGAAGCGGGAGCACATTTACGGATTATTGGGACGGAACGGAGCCGGCAAAACAACCATCATGAAAATGATTCTCGGTTTGACCGCACCCACTTCCGGCGAAGTATTGATTTTTGGTATGCCATTGCAAAGAAATGAGAAACGCCTTTATCCGCGCATCGGGGCATTGATCGAAAAACCGGGTTTTTATCCCAACCTGACCGGAACCGAGAACCTGGAAATTTTTGCCAAACTACGTGGGACCACCCAATCGGACGCTGTTCGCAAAGCGCTGGACGTGGTCGGTTTGCCATACCAGGATCGAAAAATATTTGGACAATATTCAATGGGGATGAAACAGCGGCTTGGAATCGCCAACGCCATCCTGCACGATCCAGAGCTGCTGATTCTGGACGAGCCGACTAACGGGCTGGATCCGATCGGTATTGCCGAAATGCGAGCCTTTATCCATAATATGAGCGCACAATTTGGGAAAACCATTCTGATCTCCAGTCATATCCTTTCTGAAATCACGCTTCTGGCCGACGACATCGGGATCCTTCACAACGGAATCCTGCTCGAGGAGAACACCATTGCGGAGCTGGAAAAAAAGAATCGGAAATATATTCAGCTTGAAGTTTCGGATGCGGCAAAAGCGGTTCTGACGCTTGAACAGGATTTTTCCATAAAGGATTACTCGGTACAGGACCTGCATTTGCTGCATGTATATGATACATCCCTCGATATGGGGAAAATTAATCAGGCATTAATCCAGCAAGGAATCACCATAATCAGCGCACAGCGCTGTAATGACACATTGGAAGATTATTTCAGGAAAGTGACCGGGGGTGAGGGCATTGCTTAATCTGATCCAAATTGAATTTCTGAAACTGCGCCGCAAGAAATTTGTCGCAGGGATGCTGTTTGCCGCGTTAATCATGCCGGTCATCGCTGTTTTTTATTTTGGCATGTTGGATACGAAGGAATTAGATCCGATCAAATTTTACAAATGGGCGACGCTCTCCTACACGCCCTGGATCCTGCTGCCGGTCGTGTTGGGCGTGCTCAGTACGCTGCTGATGTATGATGAACATCAGAACGACATGTTAAAACAGCTCTGGGTCGTTCCAATTGGAAAACTGGCTTATTTCTTCAGTAAATTTTTCGTCATGTTGATGTATTCGAATGTATTTATGATGATTTCGGCCATCGGGTCCATTTTGGCCGGGTTATTATCGGGATTGATTCCGTTGACAGCGCCAAGCTTGCTGTTCTTGTTCGGAAAGTGTCTTGAGATCAGCCTTTTAGCCCCGGCCGCAATGTTACCGGTGCTTGCATTGGCAGCCGCACAACGCAATTATCTCTTGCCGGTCGGATTCACAATCATCTATACGTTTTTCGGCTTCATCTTGCTGATGACCAACATGTATCTGCATCCGCTTTCCGCCATGACGGCCATCTTGGTGCGGAATGACCCGGTTGTGATACTGAATGAGCCCATTAATACCGGTAAGGCCTTTTTGGTCCTCGGAATCTGGAGCCTTATTTCAACCATTGGCGCAGGATTCGCGCTGCGCAGAAGTCTGTGAGGGAAATGAATATGAAAATGAGAGACCTGTTATGGGCGGAAAGAAGAAAATTACGCCGCTCGAATATCCTGCTGATCGCTTTTTTCGCCGTGATCATGGTTGCGATCATCGTTTATGCGCAGGGACAATTCAGCTATTATGGGAAGCGCTATGTAGAAGTAAACGAATGGTATATGACTGCCGCCCTGTCGCTGGGCAGTTTATATGTGCTACCGGCCATCATTGCACTGACGGGTACCTATATTATTCAGCTTGAAGATCAGTCCGATACAATGAAATCGCTGGCCATTGTTCCCGTCAGCCTGCCCCGAATGATCCGAGCCAAATGGATCGTTACAGCGGTTATTACACTTGCGTTATATCTCATTCTATTCCTGATCACCCTGACGACAGAAGCCATCCTGCATTTTCCATTGCTGACACCGTCAGGAATATTGTCCTTTGTAAAGCAATACATCATCCAGGGATTGAGTCTGTTCCTGGCTGTGTCGCCGATTATTGCGCTGGCGGCCAAAATGAGAAAGGGTTATTGGCTGGCATTCATATTTGCCGAAGGCTATTCGTTTGCCGCTCTCTTTGTCGGGATGCAGCCAACCATCAGTGCGGTATATCCGATCACGGCAGCATTCCATGTGTCCGGTTATTACAAGACGACACCGACACAAATGCTCCTGAGTATCTGCAGTTTAGCGATCTGTGGCACGCTGACAGTTGCAATTTTCCATCAGTTGAAACAGGAAAGCTAAGATAGCCCATTGAGCAGACTGCTATAAGGGAGCACAGTATGCTCCCTTTTTTGATATTCAAATTCGAATCGAAATCGATCCATACGGAAACCGCTCAATTTTCGATCCGCGCGGCAACCACTCTTTTCTCTTTCAACTCGTTTCAGGTATACTATCCTTTATCGGTTTTCTGGAAAGGCCGGAATTTCTCCGGAACTTTTCCGGCTTGAAAAACGTATTGAGAGGTGTGGGTTTAAATGATCTTTGAAGGGACAACAAACGAAGGGACCACAAACTTCAGAAAGGCTGCCGAACAAAACAGCCTGCCAAGCGGACAATATATACCATTTTGTATTCAACTGAATCGCTTCAATATGCGTTATCCTGAGAACCATCGAATAGGAGAAACCACATGAATCAAAAAAAAACAGCGGAATTCGTTTACCGCTATTTCAACCGGATCACCCATCCGGCAATCTTGCTTGCCGGACTGTTTCTGATAATCATGGGGACACAACTGCCCGCGGCCGCGCTCCCTGAGGATCCCGGCATGGATGCCGTCGAAGCAGCCGGGCTGGTCACAAAATTGGATCTCACCGCGGGGCCAACACTTCGGGAAGACGTGCTTTTCACACCGCCACCGGATGATTTTTTCCTGGAGGCGCCAACGGGGGCTCAGCCGGCCCAATCATCACCGGCAAACTTCCCTTCCGGTGAGCCGCCGGCAGCCAATCCGGATGAAACATCTTTGGCTGTGGGAACGGAAAGTGTCACCATGACGCTGGATGAAATCTATGTGGATGAAATTCGGCTCAAATTCCGCTATCTCATTCATGGTCTTTCGTATACGCCCGATGCAATGAACCTCAAAGGGAATGTGAAAATTTTTGACGCTAATGGACAGGAACTCCAAGCCTTCGGGGCCGGTACACATACCTGGATCGAAGGTGAATCCGGCGCCATCGATGGCGTCTGGCAGGCCCAGATCAAAAAACCGCTTGTTTATATGAACACCCCGCTTCAAATTCTACTGACGATCGATGGACGCAGCGGTTATGAATCCGGACAAACCATTGGCTCTTTTGACCCTGTCTCCGGTGTGAGCCAGGTTGACCCTCAAACATATCGCCCCAATGAAATTCCCGACGAGCTGGTCGGAACCTTTGTTTTCTCAGCATTTACCCCGATTTATCCGCTGCGCCAGTTCAACGAACCCATGTATGCGACAGCGAACGGGGTAACCATGCAATTGGCCAAAGTCGAAGTTACGCCATCCACTTCCATCCACCAGTTGTGCCTGCCGGAACCGTATGCAGGCGATTGGACACTGGGGCAAAGCGGGAATGATGAAATTTCCCTTCAATCCGGAAAAATAAAGACCGGGCAATGGGCTTACACCATCCTTGAATATGCGGAGAGCAGTATGAATTCCGAGGAGGCAGAAAGCTGTTTCCAGATTATTTTTAATCTTGGAAAAACCAACTATCCGCAAAACTATATTTTAACCATTCCGACACTGAGGCAGGCGCAACCCCAACTGATCCCGGATAAGTCGCTGAAAAACATTGAAGAGGAACTGGCCAAAAAGGGAATTTTCTTCGAATATCAGGGTACCCCGTTTTATGCCAGTGATGAATCGGGAATTCGGCTTACGCAGAAACCGGAGACCATGAGCGATACCGAAGCGCGCAAAGAAATCTACAAAGCGCTGGGGTATGTTTTGGAAGGTCCCTGGGTCTTCCCTTTTGAACTGCCGTAAAACAACCCCAACCGGACTTCAGAGATAAACAATTGCGAAATTCAATCGCAGAAAGTCAAACCGGCGCTATCCGCGCCGGTTTTTTTGTTCGATTTCCCGCAGGCCTCGAATGGTATCCTTCTCTTCATCCTTGACACGTTCGCTGAACCAGGCGTCCAATATCTCGGCTGCAATCGGCAGGGAAACAGCACGATTGCTCAAAACCAGCGCATTGGCGTCATTCCACCAGCGGGCGCCGCGGGCAGTCTCGGCGTCCTGACATAAGGCGGCACGAATACCGTTCACTTTATTGGCAGCAATGGCGGCACCGGTACCGGTATAGCAGAAGAAAACGCCTTCTTCCGCCTCACCGGCCGCGACCGCGTTCGCTGCCTGTTCGGTAACCCGGGTCCAGGGCATCGGTTCATCCATAAGCGGCCCAAACAGAAGCACGGTGTGCCCACGCTTTTCCAACTCGGCAACGACAAAATCGGTTAAGACCGTCCGTTCGTCACTGGATACCGCGATCTTCATGAAAGCTCTCCCGCCGCCGCCCGATCTACATGCCAGATCAAATTTCCTTCCGCCGGCCGGATCAGCGCAGCCGGAAATTTTTCGTCTCCAGCCAAAACTTTTGCCAGAACCGGCGCTTTCTTTTCGCCTGTCACCAAAAACATCACATTGCGCGTCGTGTTAAAAACAGGCGGCGTCAGCGACACCCGCTCCGCCGGACGGCCCTGATAATCCGCCGTCGCGCAAATGGCTGCCGGGCCATACGCCGCCGGAATAAACTTCCCGGGGAAGAGCGACGCGGTATGACCATCCTCTCCCATCCCCATCAATGCGACATCCAGAACAGGCCAGCTTAAACCAACC
>CALCQT010000470.1 GCA_937894825.1 uncultured Anaerolineaceae bacterium | reverse complement strand
AATCGAAAAGGGACCGAATTTTATTTTGTCGTCGGAGAGTTCAAGCCCACAGGCCTGAATTGTCTGCCGGAATCCTTCCAGCCGGTCCGCGTTGGATCTGGATTCAAACGCGCCGCCGATGAACGCGAGCCGTTCATATCCGCAATCAATCAGATGCTGTGCGGCCTGGATACCGCCGGAAATATTATCGATTTCGATATAGCTCAATTTTTCCGCGACGAGATTTGCGATCATGACCGTCGGAATGTTCAACTCAAGGTAACGGTCCGGGCTGCGATCAGCCGGTTTGAAAATGATTCCATCAACACGTTGGTTCTGAACCAACTGTAACTGTTCTTCTTCAATTTCCGGATCCCAGTTGGTGCTGCAGAGAAAGGTGTTATAGCCGCGTTTATAGGCCGATTCGTTTACCGAAAGCGCGATGTCGGCGAAAAAAGGGTTGGAAATGTCCGGGACGATCAATGCGATGGTTTTGGTGCGATTCGTTTTCAGGCTTCGCGCGTGGATATTGGGGCGATAGCCCAACTCTTTTGCTGCCCGAAGTATCTTTTCACGCGTGTGTTTGTTAACACCGCTGCGGCCGTTCAATGTTCTTGAGACCGTAGCGTATGAAACACCGGTTACCTCGGCAATGTCCTTGATCGTGATATCGGGCATCAGATCCCATCTCTTCATAAGTTTTTATTTCCGGTAATCTGGCGTCTAAGGAAATTATACGGAATACACGCCATTTTGCGAAGGGATGTTAAAAACAGGATCAACAACCTGTCATGTCGAGCAGAACGAAGTGAGTGCAAAGGCAGACTTCGCTTACTGTCCTTACAGTACCTCGAGGGCATCTGCGAGGTGCAAGTGAAAAAGACTGACTTGTTGTTCAATTTTGGCGCTTTGCGCCAAAATTGAACAACAGTACCTTTATGTTTATTTCAGCCCGATGGATTTTTTAGCGGCAGAGATAATTTCGGCCGCTGTCAACCCATACACCTCTGCCAGATATTCCGGTGTGCCGACCTGTCCGAATTCATCCTTGACACCGACCCGAACAACCGGCGTGAGGTGGGTTTCGGAAAGATAAGCCGCTACCGCAGCGCCCAGACCGCCGACAATGTTTCCATTTTCCGCTGTGACAATGGCGCCGGTTTTCTTTGCGTATTCCAACACTTTGGCTTCGTCCAGCGGTTTGATTGTGAACATGTCAATCACGGCCGCGGAAATCCCTTCTTTTTCCAGCGCGATCGCTGCCTGGAGCGCTTCCGCCACCATCATGCCGCAAGCGATGATGGTCACATCGGCGCCATCCCGCAGCACGTTCGCGACGCCGGGTGTGAACGTTGAGTCTTCGGAATAGATGGCGACGCAATTTTTCCGACTCAATCTGCAATAGGTCAATCCTGGACGGTCTTTCAGCGCCGGCAACAGGGAGGCCGTCATGGCGCTGTCGGTGAACTCAATTACGGTCGCATGTGGAATGGCTCGGTAGAGACAAATGTCTTCAAACGGCATGTGCGTGCCGCCATTGTAAGCCGAAGTAACGCCCGGATCGGATCCAATGATGCGGACATTATTCTTTGCGTAAGCAATTGGAATGAACACCTGATCGTAGCAGCGTCGGGCGGCAAAAGCCGCGAAAGTGTGCGCAAACGGCTTCTTCCCGACAGCGGAAAGACCGCCGGCCACGCCCATCATGTTGGCTTCCTGGATTCCGGCCTGAATGGCCTGGTCCGGAAAGGCGTTCTCCAGTCCGGCGGTGCCGATCGAATTCATCAGATCCGCGTCCAGATAAACCGCCTGCGGATCCGTCTCGAGAATTTCCCGGATAGTTGCGCCAAAGACACTTTTCCCGGCTTTTGCTTCTTTTTCACCGTTATAAATACATCGGAACATGGCTTTGCTATCCTTCCTTTTCTTTTTTCAATTGTGCAATGATCTCATCCGCCTGTTCGGCTGTGATGTTCACGTGATGGTTCAGTGCGATTTCTTCAATCTGTTTCACACCACCGCCTTTTACGGTATCCAGCACGATCATGCCGGGGCGGTCCCCCTGATTCTTTTGTGTTTCAACGATGGTTTCATGGATCAGATCGGGATCATCCCCTTTGATTCGTCTGGTGTACCAATTAAAGCTGCTGAATTTTTCGGCCGGATCTTCCAGATCACAAATATCCGCGGTATAACCATCCAGTTGCCGTTTGTTGTAGTCGAGGAAGGCGATGAAATTACTCAGTTTGTGTTGCGCGGCGAATAATGCCATCTCCCATACCTGGCCCTCCTGGCATTCTCCATCGCCCAGGATCAGGTATACGCGGGCATCTTTGTGAGAGAGTTTCAACCCCAGTGCCATGCCGCAGGCGGTTGAGGCGCCCTGCCCCAGTGAACCGGTGGTCATATCGATGCCGGGCGTCAGATTACGGTCACAATGGCTCGGCAGCGTGGTGCCGTTTTGGTTCAGCGTACGCAGCACAGACAACGGAAAATATCCTTTCAGTGCCAGTGACGCGTAAACTGCCGGGCCGGAATGCCCTTTGGAAACGACCAGCCGGTCACGATCCTCCCAGCCCGGGTTTTGCGGATCGATCCGCAAAATCCCCCCATAGAGCGCGGCCAGACAGTCTGAGACAGAAAGCGAACCTCCGACATGTCCAAATCCGCGGGCTTTGAAGGCTTCCATCTGCTGGATACGGATATCGGTTGCAAATTCTTTTAATGGCGTCAGCATTTTTGTGTCCTTCTCGTTTTATCTTGTGCTGCGGGCCTGATCCCGCGCGTAAGCTTTTTCCATCGCTTCGATCAGCGGGAGTTTTTTCCCTGACAGGAAACGGATCATCGCCCCGCCGCCGGTACAGACGTAACTGACCTTGCCCAGATCGATGAACCTGCGCGCAGAACCGATGGTGTCACCGCCGCCGATGACAGAATATCCATCAGAATCAGCGATAGCCTGCCAGATTCCACGGGTGCCTTTTTCGAATAATGGATTTTCATACATTCCGGCCGGTCCGTTGGCGAAAATTGTTTTCGCGGCGGCAATGATTTTCGTATAGGCATCGATTGTTTTCTGGCCAATGTCCGGATAAAGTGTATCTTTCGGCATCGCCTGGACATCGATTTCAAGGCGCGTGCCATCCTGTTCAATGGCGATGTCAACCGGCATGAATATCTTGCCGGGATAATCGCGCAAATAATCCTTGGATTCTTCAACGAATCCGAGCAGGTCACGGTCCTTTAAAAATTGAATGGTTTTATCCCCGACATTGACGCCCGCTGCCGCTAACATGACCAGCCCGGTTACGCCGCTGGTCAGGATCTGATCGGCGGTCCCGTTTTGCAGCACGGTCTTCATCATCCCGAAGGCATCCGAGATTTTCGCACCGCCCAAAACGAAAACAGCTGGTTTTTCCGCGCCATGCAGAACGTTGGTCAAAGCTTCATACTCGGCGCCGTCCAGAGGTAATCACTCATCCC
>CALCQT010000469.1 GCA_937894825.1 uncultured Anaerolineaceae bacterium | reverse complement strand
CCCTCCGGGCTCCCGCTGTACCATAGACATTATGCCTACATAACCTCAGGAGTCTCAATCCCAAGCAGCGCCAGACAGTTCACAATCGCCTGACGGCTTGCGGTGGCCAACCGCAGCCGGAAATCCCGTACCTGCGGTTCCGCCTGAATAACCGGGCACTGCCGGTAGAAATTATTAAAGGCCTGTGCGATATCAAAGGCCAGATTGGCGATAAACAGCGGTTTTTGCTCTGCGGCAGCCCGCTGGATTTCCTTCGGAACACGGGAAATCAGATCAATTAGTTCAACCTCCACAGCCGTCAGCTCATATTCCAGTGCCAGCGGTTCCGGAATCACACCGCCCGCTTTGCGCAGGATACTGTTGGCGCGCACACCTGCATATTGGATGTACGGAGCCGCCTGACCGTTGAAATCCAGTGCCGCTTCCCAATCAAAAGTGACAATTTTCGTATTATCACGGGAGAGCATGGAATATTTCAACGCTCCCAGAGCAACCTTATGCGCGATCGATTGTTTGGTCTCTGATTCCAGATCCGGGTTCTTCTCCTCCACAATTTTCAACGCGCGGGCAGTCGCTTCATCCAGCAAATCCTGCAGGAACACCACCGTTCCATCCCGGGAAGACATGGTCACATTTCCGGGCAGGTTGACAATTTCATAAGCCAGATGGTAGCAATTCTTCGTCCAGGGATAGCCCATCAGTTCCAGCGTTTTGAAAATCTGTTGCATATACAACGACTGACGAACATCGATCACATAAATCGAACGGTCCAAATGGAATTCTTCAAACTTCCGGATCGCCAGCGACAGATCTTTGGTCGCGTAAAGCGACGTCCCGTCCGAACGCAGCACAACCAGCACACGATATTTCTCTTTCGTGCCGCAGAGCTCATCCAGTTTCACAACCACCGGGTTCTCAGGGCGTTCGTCCACCGCGAGCCCTTTGGCGATCAATTCGTCAACAATTTCCTTGCCGGAATCTTCGACTTCACTTTCAAAATACAGATGGTCAAATTTGACGTTGAGCGTGCGGTAGATCTCATCAAAGCCATCCAGACTCCACTGGCGGGTCCGCTCCCAAAGCGCCACCACGTCCGGGTCCCGCCGGTCCCAACGGGCGAACAAGGCTCGGATTTCGCCTTCCGCATCCGGCTCATCCTCATGGCGGCGGCTGGCTTCAGCGTAAAGGTCACCCATCCAGCGTGTGATGTCACCGGAAGGCATCTCGCCATTATGGTATTTCAGATAACACCACATCCATTTGATCACATGCAGCCCAATATCACCCAGATAATTGGCCCGAATCACATCATGACCGGCGGAATCCAGAATATTGCAGACAGCATTGCCCAGGATCACATTGCGCAGATGACCGACATGAAAGGCCTTGTGCGTATTCGGCTGTGAAAATTCCATCATCACACGCTGTCCGCTGGATTTTCCCCGACCATAGCGCTCTTTTTCGCTCAAAACAGCGTCAATGATCCGCATTGCGTAGATCTTGTTGGAAAAGTAGATGTTCAGATATCCCTTGACAGCTTCAACCCGTTCAAAGGCTTCTGATAGTTCAAGGTTTTTCGCAATGCCGTGTGTGATCTCCTGCGCTCGCTGAGGAACATTTACTTTCAACCCTTTCGCTCGCGAATCATCCGCCGCAAGCTGAAAAAAGGAAGCGGAAATACCCCAATTTCCGCTGAAAGGGATCCATGACCAGCTAATGTCTCCGACCGGTAAGTCATGGGCCTCGCAATATGCCCTGATCTGGGTTTCAATCCGTTTTTGCTCTGATTCAAACATTGGTTTGTTCCTTTAATTCTGCAAGTGTAAAAGAGACTGCCGCTCGAAATCGATCTCACAGTAACTGAAAACTGCTCTGTTTCGCTATTTCAACAAAGTCCATGCTTCCGGCAATTCTCCTTCGCAGCCGTCATTCATTTTAACAGAAAAGAGCTGACGACAATCTCCGCCAACCCTGTTTCGTTCAACTCGAATTTTGACAAATCATCTCGAAGAAACGCGGACGACTCCGTGCCCTTCAAAAACAGAAAGCCGCTACTTTACAGCAGCCAGCCTCTTCATCAGACGGCTCTTCTTGCGGGCCGCGTTATTCTTATGAATAACACCTTTCTGAACAGCTTTATCCAGCGCAACAATGGCTTTTAACACCAAATCTTCGCGGTTTTCATTCTGTTCACCGATTGCAACCCGGGCCTTATTGACCGCCGACCGCGTTGAACCACGCACAATACGGTTTCGCAGCCGTCGTTTTTCATTCTGCTTGTTTCGTTTGATTTGTGACTTAATATTTGCCATTCGATCTTCCTCCAAAGATTCGACATAGTGCGGATCCCGGTCAGACCGGCCTTTTTATGACCGTACGTTGTCAGCCGTTCCCCGTAGAGGGTATGCCTGGAACTTTAGAACGGCTTCAATTATCATGGAAGTTCACTTTTTTGTCAACCTGACCGTTTTTGTCAACCTGATCGCGCCTATTTTTTCTGACAGAAAAAAACGCAACCACATAAGGGCCGCATACTGCCTGCATAAAGCATGGCAAAAGCGGTTTTTTCGCAACTATTTCCAATTTTCTGTCATTATCCAGCCTCTTTCCCGAATTACGTCTTTACTTTTTACAATAAAATGAATAAAGTTCAGTATACTTATAATAAATTTGGAAAGATGACGATACATTAAAAACCGATTTTTTTATAACTTTGAAGGAGTTAGACATGAACAAGAAAATAATCACCGGTCTCATACTGATCGTATTCTCCTTGACCGGATTCCGGCCTTTTGCGGCCTCACTGTTATCAGATACACCGGCTGTCAAACCCGATGGACCGGTTGTTGCCGTTTCTTCAATTCCCTCCTACGGATTAGCCATTCCCGACAGGCCCGCAACGGACACACTTTGGGGTACGCCAACCCAGGAACCGATTACCACACCCACGGATGATTCGTTGAATTCGGGGCTGTTTTCAAGCGGAGATGATCTTTCCGTTACAGATCCAAACACGTTTTCGAACGAAGACGATTTTGACTTTGACCTTTATGACACCCCGGCGTTCTCCAATGGGCTGAACGCAGAACAATGGGAAATGGTCAACGATGCATTAATTCAGGGAGGAACTGCTCTGATCCAAAACGCTGATCTGGACGCAGCTTATTTCGGCGCCAAAGAAATCGTTAACCTTCTTGCGGAGGCGACCAAATTCTGGGAAGGGTTCGACTTTGCAACACTGGATGAAGGTTTCCAGTCCATCCTGGAAGAAGCAATCTACGCGCTCGGTGATGAAAGCTTCCCCAAAGCCATCCTGGAAGCCTATGTGCAAAGTCCTTCGGCAATGCCGATCACGACAACCATTGACGGCGAAACCGTTCAAATTACGATCTCACAGGTCAGTGAAAATGAATTTCTTTTTGACCCAATCTTCAGTCTGGAACTGGATGGAGATATTGCCCGCGTTTATGAGCTTGACGGGACCGCGATCGCTGAAATCACCCGGCGCTTTGACGCCACACAGCCCAACCAGGTCGTTTTCACAGTCGAGACGTTTGAAGACAACAGCATTTTTAATGTGGTGTACCTCCACAAAGACGGCGCGTTCCTGATCAATATCAACGGGGAGGAAATGGTTTCTCTTCGGACAAATCCTGAAAAGTCCGCCTTTGAGCTGTCAGAAAAAATTACTCCTTCTGCAACAACACTGATTTTTTCGCCTGACGCCGGAACCATAACACTCATAAATGAAGCAACCAAAGCAAGCGATCCAAGCACGGCTCCGTTGACCAATGATCCTGCCTATAAAACGGTCACCGAGACAAAAACCTTCACCCTGCTGATTGATCAGGAACTGAAAGCGCTTTCGCTCTTCTCGGAAACAGAAAATCTTTTCCTGCTCCGGTTTGTGGATGATTCCCAAATCGCAGTCGGCATTGCCGAAAAAAGTTATCTGCTGAATTTTGATGACGTGGCGCAAAACATCCGTTGGCAGCCTGAGGAGGCTGGTGAAACAGAGGTCTCCCTGACATTCTCCGGTGCGAAAAATCAACTGGCGCTGCAGGCTGGACCTTCCGGAACCACGCTGGCTGATGTCGTGACACTCCAGTTCGACAAGGTGAAGAACGCGATTGACCTTCTCATCCCCGGCGTCGAAGGAGGCTATTCAATCATCTTTGACGAAGCTGCCAACCAGATTCTGCTCAACATGGGTGGATATGAATTCCCGCTGGACCCGGCCATGCTGGAAATGTACTCCGAAAGTTTCATGCCGTAAAACGAATAAAGATCCAAATTATAAGAGAACATCCCGCCGATCGGCGGGATGTTTTATTTTCAAAATCACTTCTTCCTGTGCCGGATGATTAGCGCTGCCGCGGCACAAACCGCCACCACCGCCATCGCGACCTGATTCATGTTCAGATCGCCGACACGCGCCTGGTCCAGGCGCAGGAACTCGAGCAGGAAACGCCCGACCGGATAAAAAATCAGATAACACAACAGCAGATCGCCCCGATGGAGTCGATCCTTAAATTTCCGCCCAATCCAGAGCAATGCTGCCATATTCAGCAGGTTATAGATCATCTCGTATAAGAACAACGGGTGATACGTCGCCTGATCCATATACTGAGGCAGCCGGTATGGCGGATCGATCGTGATCGCCCAGGGCAGCGTTGACGGCGCGCCATACAACTCCTGATTCACATAATTGCCCCAGCGTCCGATCGCCTGACCCAAAGCCAGCCCGGGAACAGCGCTGTCAGCGA
>CALCQT010000468.1 GCA_937894825.1 uncultured Anaerolineaceae bacterium | reverse complement strand
GCTTGACAATCATGCGCCCGGTGGTGGTTTTTCCGCAGCCGGACTCACCGACCAGGCCGAAAGTCTCGCCGCGCTTGATTTCAAAGCTGATATCATCCACCGCGCGAACCTGATTCTTACTGTCGCTTTCAAATACATGCACCAGATTTTCAACCTGTAAAAGGCTATGATTCTGATTTGTTTTCATTTTGCTGTTTCCTTTCAAGATAGTCCTGCCGCCGTTTGAGAATGGCCTCCGGCGGGGTCACTTTGGGCGCCCGGGGATCCAACAGCCAGGTGGCTGCATAATGGGTCTCGCTGACTTGAAAAAATGGCGGTTCCGCCAGTTCATCCACTTCCAGCGCGTACGGATTACGCGGCGCAAACGCGTCCCCTGCCGGCAAATTGATCAGATTCGGCGGCGTGCCCGGAATCGTGTGCAGCGTGGATGCCTCGGTTTCCAGTGTCGGCATAGAACTGAGCAGACCCCAGGTATAGGGATGACGCGGATCATAGAAAATTTCATCCGACTTGCCGATTTCGACAATTTTTCCGGCATACATCACCGCGACCCGGTCCGCTACGTTCGCCACCACACCGAGATCGTGCGTGATAAACAGAATGGATGTTTTGATTTTTTCCTGCAGTTCCTTGAATAAATCAATGATCTGAGCCTGCATGGTCACATCCAGCGCGGTGGTCGGTTCATCCGCCAGCAGCACTTTGGGACCGCAGGCCAACGCGATGGCGATCACAATGCGCTGCCGCTGGCCGCCGGAAAATTGATTGGGATACTGGTCATAGCGCTTTTCCGGATTTTCGATCCCCACTGTCCGCAAAAGCTCCAGCACTTTCTCCCTGGCCTCTTGCCGGCTGATCCGTTTATGAAGCATAATCGCTTCCTGAATCTGATGCCCGATCTTCATGGTCGGATCCAGCGAGGTCATCGGATCCTGAAAGATCATGGCGATCCGGTTGCCCCGAATTCCCCGCAGCGTCCGCTGATCCACTTTCAGCAAATCATCACCATCAAATAAGATTTCGCCCGCGTCAATCGAAGCGTTTTTGGCGAGCAGGCGCATCACAGCCCGGCAGGTAACCGTTTTTCCGCTGCCGGATTCTCCGACGATCGCCAGCGTCTCGCCCTCATACAGTGAAACACTGACGTCCCGCACCGCGTGCACTGTCCCGGCAAAGGTCTCGAAGGACACAGAGAGATTTTTGATATCCAATATTGTGTTGGGCATCGGCATCCCCTAATCCTTCATTTTCGGGTCGAACGCATCCCGCAACCCGTCGGCGAACAAGTTGAACGCCAGCATGATCACGCAGAGGATAATGGCCGGGATCCACATCTGGTATGAATAGATACGGAACACTTTGTAGCCACCGTTCAGCAGCGTGCCGATCGAGGCGTTCGGGATACGCATCCCCACGCCGATGAAACTCAGGAAAGTTTCGAAAAAGATCGCGGTGGGTATAGAAAACATGGTGCGCACCACGACCAGCCCACTGATGTTCGGCAGGACATGGGTCAGCGCAATCTTCAATTTGGAGGTCCCGAGCGCTTCCGCCGCCTGAACATACTCCATGCTTTTAATCTTCAGCGCCTGGGCGCGCACGATGCGCGCCATCGGGATCCAGGAAGAAAGCACCATTGCCAGGATGATTGAGGTGATCCCGGGCTCAAAAACAAGCAGCATCAGGACCACCAGCACCAGACTCGGAATGCCGGATAAAATTTCCAAAAAGCGCTGCATAAAAAGGTCGACCGTACCGCCCCGCATTGCGCTGGTCAACCCGTAAACGATACCGATGGTCAGATCCAGAATCGCGGCGATAAAAGCGATCGTCAGCGAAATACGTGTGCCGTACAAAGCACGGGAAAACAGGTCGCGCCCGAATTCGTCCGTACCGAAATAAAAGTACACACCATCCGGAACATTGGCCATTGCGTAACGGTCCCGCCATTCTCCGCGCATCTGAAGCTGTCCGTTCAGGCCGTTGATGTTCACGCCCGGGATTTTGGGCGGCAGATTGGCATACGGAATGTTTTGCTTGTTGGGATTATGCGGCGCGATGACCGGCGCCAGAAAAGCGATCGTGATGATCACAGCCAGAATGCTCAGGGAGAAAACCGCGGCTTTATTTTTCCGCAGCCGGCGCCAGGCATCCTGTAAAAAATTCAAGGAAATCGTCGTCTTTTCCCGATCGTTCGCCGAGGGTTTCTGATCCCGAAAACGAAAATATTCCTGTGGAATTTCATCTATTTTCAAATTCATTCGGCCTTTTCCCCAATCCGCACACGCGGGTCAATCACCCGATACAAAATATCCATCACGAAAATGACCACGATCAGCAGCGCCGAATACAGAATTGTCACCGCCATAATGGTGTAATAGTCGTTTGAAAGAATCGATTTTGTAAACTGCTCGCCGATTCCCGGAACCGCGAAGATATTTTCCACCACCAGTGATCCCGTCATCAGCGAAACCATCATCGGGCCGATGATGGTCACCAGCGGGATCAGCGTGTTGCGCAGCCCATGTCTAAGGACCAGCTGAACCTCGCTCATCCCTTTTGCCCGCCCCAGCTCAACATAATCGCTGCTCAGGACCTCGATCATCTCCGTCCGGGTGAAGCGGGCCGCATCCGCCATGGGCGAAATCGATAACGCCAACGTCGGCAGAATGGTCGAACGGAAGCCGTCATTCCAAAGGCCGATCGGCAGTAATTTCAGGGAAACCGCAAACACAAATTGAAGCAGCACCGCAACAACAAAATTGGGCATCGATCGCCCGATAATTGCAAAAAGGGAACAAAAGGTATCAATCCAGGTGTTCTGCTTCATGGCGGAAATGATCCCCAGGATCACACCAACCACGGTCCCAAAAACAACGGCCTGCAATCCCAACTGCACCGAAGGCCAGAGCCGGTTACCGAGCAAAGTGGTAATTTTCTGATCAGAAAACTGAAGGGAAACGCCGAAATCTCCGCGCAGGATATTTCCGATATAAGTCAGATAACGCTGCCAAACCGGTTGGCTGAGACCATATTTTTGATTCAGCAGATTGATCTGCTGCGGAGACAACTTTTCCTGGTTGTTATAAGGCGTACCGGGAAGAAAATTCATCAGAAAGAAGGTGGCGGAAATAATTATAAAAAGCGTCAGCGTCATATAGCCCAGTCGGGGGCCAAGATACCGGATCCATCGCTTCATCAAACCTCGCTTTTTTTGAAACATTATTTTTCAGGGCAACTTCGCGTCAGAAAGAAGATTCTGGGGCAAAAGTAGAATTGTTTTCAGGGAACCGTCGTTCGATATTTGGCGCTTTGCGCCAAATATC
>CALCQT010000467.1 GCA_937894825.1 uncultured Anaerolineaceae bacterium | reverse complement strand
TTTTGTTTGGCGGAACCGCCATGCTCCTTTTGGTCTCCTTCAATGGCAGAAATGGAATCGGGATGAGTTTTTTGACAAGCTGTTTTTTCCTGGCCGGGATAATTTTTTTTCACCGGTAGTTATGGCTGGGATCAACTGGCTGATATCGATATTTGTAAGAAAAATGGATAACGGTATTGGACTGGTTGCCAACGCCAATATTAATTTAAAAGCGGCAAAATTCGCGGTTGCCTCGGTATCTATCGCTGCGATGATGACTTTGAACAGCGTTTTGTTCCTGAATGCGATAACTTATTTCAGAAGTAATTCTCAAGCGCAATACGAAATGGTAAAGAATTATCAATATGTCGCACGGGATCTATCCCAATGGGAAATTAACACAAATAACTATTTGGGTATGAAAAATATCCGGATGATAATAAGAAATGCTGATCATCTTGACGGCATCTATGGGGTGGCCGTCAACAACGACACGATCAATATCCGGGTATTGTCCGGGAAAAAGAGTGTGAAACCCGGTCAAATTATGCTCTCGCAGAATGTGCATGGATTTTCTGCGGGAGAAAAAACAGAGGTCTGGTTTCCGAACGGAGAGAAGGCGGTACTTGTGGTGTCCGGTATATTTGAGTCCGATAGTGACTCGACAGGAGAAACGGTGGATTGCATTGTCCATGATGATCTGGCGCTGAAAAATACTTACAGCAATGAGTATGACTTCTTATATTTCAACGAACAGGTCAATGGATCGATTGAAAACAAATTTTCATATTACACGAGTAATCCTGATTTCGGTGTTCAAAAAGGTGCATCATTGCTGCTGGTTGGGATTGCCGCTTTGTTATCCGCAATCGTTCTATTCAACACCTATGCAGTCATGATGCATATTCGGCGAAAAGAATTTATCAGCCTTAAGATAATCGGAGCCAGTAAAGCGCAAGTCCTGAGGATGACATTGATTGAAACCGCGATTGTTCTAAGTGCAGGTATAGTTGTATGCTTCTTTATTATCGTTCCAGTCATAGGAAAATACTCTGTTGAAAATTTGGGCGTATTCGATTTTGTCGTAGCTCCGCGAATTTTTGGAGGTATATGCTTAGGATCAGCCGTACTTGGGATGATTGCAGGGATGGTCCCGTCGTTTCTGACGATTTTTCGATTGAAAGAGCGGTTTCGGAACGAATAAAGGCAAAAAAAGCGAAGACTTTGCTGATCAGGGCTTTTATCCAGTGACAGACTGTAATTTCCGCGCTAAGGTATCTGCAAGGTGCCAATCTGGCTATAATGAAAGTAGCAGGCAAAGATATTCTGAGAATTTTGGCCAATACATGCACTCTTGTAGAAGGACCCCCAGCCTGGATAGTTAGATTTTACTAGTGGCATGGTGAAATGGAAAATAAAATGAAAAAATACCTGAAAATTGTGCTGATTACAGCTTTATCGCTGAGTGCTGCTTATTTGTTGTTTGTGTTTATGGAAAGGCCCCTTTTTACTGTTACGACGTTCGATAAATACATGCTGAACTTCTATGCCGGCTATGAGCTTTCCACGCTCCTGGTCAGCGGCGCTTTTTTGCTGATTTTATTTTTTGCCGCGGACAGATTGCGCCTTTCCTATTTGAATCTGCGGAATATCGATGCCCCGGTGCAGCCCGCGCCGTTGATCGGTCTTAGACCGAAGGCGGGCGAAGGCTGGAGGATGATCGGTTTTAACATCGGAGTCATCATTACGATTGTCACGGCGGTTGTGGTGTTTTTCCAAACCGCGCGCAGCGGGCTGACGTTACGCATCTTTCCGGAAGTGCCGCTGATTCTGCTTTTTGCTTTGATGAATTCGTTTACTGAGGAAGTGATTTTCCGTTTGTCTTACACCACGATCGTCGCGAATGAAAACCTGAGCCCGAAGCTGTCGCAATTCCTTTCGGCGGTTATTTTCGGTGGAATTCACTATTTCGGGATCGCGCCAAGCGGGCTTGCCGGCGCGCTGATGGCCGCCTTCATCGGCTGGTTCCTGGCCAAATCCATCAATGAAACGAAGGGGTTCTTCTGGGCCTGGCTGATCCATTTCGCGCAGGATGTGGTGATCCTGTTTTTCCTATTTATGCGGAACTGAACCATTTTGACACCCTGATCTTATGAGCCGGCTTCAGAAATTAACTTCCAGAAAGTTCAGGATCGCGCGGCTGAATTCGCTGTCCCCGGCGGGATCGTCGAAATAAGGCTCGTAACAGACGAAATGCTCGTCCCCTTCGCGCACAAACGTGGTGAGGTTAACGTTGTGTTTCTCCGCTTCATCCCGCAGCTTTTCGAATTCCGAAAAAGGAACCTGGCTGTCTCCGGTCGAATGCATCATTAGGATGGGGCGGTCCGCCAGTTTCCGGATCCCGTTGAGCGGTGCGTATTGGAGTGCCTCAAAACCGTAATGAATGCCAAGATACAGGTTGAGGAAGGGGATCTCCATCTTGCCGATGGCTTGGGGCAGCCCCATTGCCGTCATGTTGTCGACAAAAAGGTCGCTCCAGAAAGAAAATGCCGAGATCGCGACCACGCCGTCAATTTCGGGCACTTCGCCGGCGGCGATGATAACTGTGCCGCCGCCCATGGAGGTTCCCATGGCCACGATCGGCAGGTCTTTGACGGCTTCGTCCGCGCTGAGGAAGTCCACGCCGGCTTTGACGTCGCGCCATTCGGTCATGCCGAGGCCGATTTCTTCGCCTTCGCTCTGGCTGCGGGCACGCATCTCGATCAGCAGCGAATCCCAGCCGTTGTCGGCCAGCATTTTGGCATAACCGAAGAAGGCGGTCACAGAGGGGTTCTGGATGCCGGAGAGGATAATGACGGTTCCTTTCGGCTGAGAAGAGCGTGTTGCGCGTGTTCGCCAGGCTGCCAGCGTCAGTCCGTCGTCTGTGGTCAGCGCGACCCGTTCGGAAGGGATGCCGTAATCCAGCGAATCATATTGCTTTTGTTCATAGCGTTGTCCGAGAAAAGAAGGCATGATGACGAAAGGGATCAGGATCAGCAGCGCCAGGGAAAGCACGATCAGGATCGCAAGAATGATGAAGATTATCTTCTTGACGATCGATTTTTTGGAAAAAGTGTTTTCTTTCATGTTTCCTACGTATCCTTATTGCGGCCAAAACCGTTTTAGGCGATGGCAAACGGATCGTTATCTTTGTCGGTATTCCAGATATATTCGATGGCGGAGGCGATTTCCCCGGCTTGCTCAATTCCGAGCCGATCGGCAATAAACCCGAGCGCCATGTCCATGCCCGCGGAAACGCCGGAGGAGGTGTAAAATTTCCCATCCCGCACCCATCTGGCATGCTCCACCCAGTCCACAGCCGGATTGACGGATTTGGCCCAGGCAAAGGCGCGTTTGTTGGATGTGGCCCGTCTGCCATCCAGAAGTCCGGTTTTGGCCAGGAGTCCGGAACCGGTGCACACGGTCAGGCAAAAGGCAGACTGCGCGGCGATTTCTGTCAACTCTTCGATGTATGCAAAATCGTCCACCAGCGGCCGGGTGCCGAACCCGCCCGGAATGAGCAGGATGGCGGAAAAGTCGGCATTGACGATTGGCTCGGTCATAATTTCCGCACCGTGCCTGCTTTTCACTACGCCGCCCTCGGCCGAAACATATCGCAGCGTATATTCCGGCCCATGGCCGAAAATTTCCACCGGACCAAACACGTCCAGCGTTTCAAAGTCGTCGAATAACAAGACATTAATATCCATTGATTTCCTCATAAGGTCTTTCAGGACAGGATAATTTACCTGGGACAAACCGGCGGATTAATACGCCACGATCTCCTTAATGTTAAATTCCCGTCCGCTGATCATTTCATAGTCCTGACTGCCGCAATGCGGGCAGACCCCGCCGTACTGCGGCAGGTTGTACACCTTGCCGCAGCTTTTGCACAAGGCATTGGCGGGCAGAATCTCAATTTCCAATTTGGTGTCTTCCAGCAGTGTGCCTTCGATCACGGCTGGGTAACAGGCGTGAATGAACTGCGGCACGACGCTGGCCATCTCACCGATTTGCAGCACCAGCGTGTCAATCTTTTCGACTTTGTTTTCCCGGGCTGTTTCCTCGACGATTTCCACCACATGAACCATGATGCTGAGTTCGTGCATGTTATTGCGTGATCGCTTTCGTAATCTTTTTGACGGTGATGTTGACTTTTCGTTTTAGAATCTGTTTCACCACCACGGGTTTTAATTTCTCGTATGCAACACCCTCGCCATTGTACCTGCGCTCCAGATGGATGGCGTCAAATTTGCATTGGGTGGTGCATTGGCCGCAGCCGAC
The DNA here is from genome assembly GCA_937894825.1 of uncultured Anaerolineaceae bacterium. Lineage (GTDB taxonomy): Bacteria > Chloroflexota > Anaerolineae > Anaerolineales > Anaerolineaceae > Flexilinea. The sequence continues at coordinate 2,672 of CALCQT010000467.1, read as the reverse complement.
GCACAGGAACGCGTCAATCACGGTGACGCCGCAACCCAGGCAGCGTTCGCTTTCCTTTCGGATCTGCTCCTCTGTAAACGTGGCGCGGGTATCCTGGAAGCTCTTTCGCTCGGTTGTGATGATGTGGCTGGGCCGCTGCCGTGGCAGCGCATCGAACCCTTCCAACAGCACCGCGTCCTTATTCAGCATGCGATATTCTTTGCGGTCCCGTCCGATGATCAGACTTTGTCCCTGGTTGACATGGCGATGAATGGAGGTTGCGCCTTCTTTTCCCATGGCGATGGCGTCAATGGCGAACGCCGGGCCGGAGAATGCGTCGCCGCCCGCGAAGACATCCGATTCGGTGGTTTGCAGCGTGATCGGATCGGCTTTGACAGTGCGGTTCGGGTTCAATTCGATCGCACTGCCGGAAAGGATTCCACCCCAATCGACTGTCTGGCCGATGGAGAGCAGCACATAGCGGGCCGGAACCAGAATTATTTCTGCCTCATCATATTGCGGGCTGAATTTGTGGTTTTCGTCGAAAACCCGCGTGCATTTCTTAAATTCGACACCGCTGACGCGTCCGCTTTCCGTCACGATGCGAACCGGACCCCAGCCGTTTTGGATGGTGATCCCTTCTTCCTCCGCTTCGGCAACTTCTTCCGGAAGCGCCGGCATTTCCAAACGGCTTTCCAGGCAGAGCATGGTCACTGCCGTATCGCCGACCCGGCTGGATGTGCGGGCGACGTCAATGGCGACGTTGCCGCCACCGATCACGACGATATTCCCGTCCAGCTGCGGCTTGTTGCCGAGGTTCACCTGACGCAGGAAGTCCACGCCGGAAATCACGTTCTCCGCGTCTTCTCCTTCGATGCCGAGTTTGCGCCCCATCTGAGCGCCGATGGCAAGATAAAAGGCTTCGTAACCCTGCGCGCGCAGATCGTCCAGACTGACGTCTTTCCCCACTTCGATCCCGGTGCGGAAAGACACGCCCATCTCACGCAGCACGTCAATTTCCGCTTCAATCACGTCTTTTTCGAGACGGAAAGCCGGGATGCCGAGCGTGAGCATGCCGCCCAGTTTTTTCTCTTTCTCAAAGACTGTCACCGAATACCCTTCCTCCGCCAGATAATAGGCGCAGGAAAGGCCGGATGGGCCGGAGCCGATCACGGCGATTTTTTTATTGTAGTTGTGCCGGATGCGCGGGACAAAACGGTGTTCATTCGTCAGATCCCGTTCGGCGATGAATTTTTTGATCTCGTCCACAGCCACCGCTTCATCCAAGGCGCCGCGGGTGCAGTCGCTTTCGCATTTGCGCGGGCAGATCCGTCCGCAGACCGCCGGGAGCGGGTTATTCTTTTTAATCAGTTCCAGCGCTTCCCGGTAGCGGCCCTGAGAAGCCAGTTTGATATAGCCCTGCACGCCGATGTGCGCGGGGCAGCCGGTTTTGCAGGGGCTGGTGCCGGTCTCGATCACGTTTTTGCGGTTGATGCGGTAATCAGGATTCCATTTTTCCGGCCCCCATTCCGCGTTGCGAGGTGTTTCATCGCGAAGAATGGCGGTCATCACCGGTTCACTGGAGCACAGTTTATGCCCCAACTGTGCCGCGTTGACCGGGCAGTTGCCGACGCATTCACCGCAGGCCACGCATTTGTCGCGGTCCACGACAGCCAGATAGTTCGAGCGGACCATATCCGCGTTGATGAACATCTCGGCGGTGCGCAGCGAAAGGCAGGAGCATCCGCAGCAATTGCAGATGGCGTGGGTTTTGCCGCTGCCATCCAGATTGGGGATCTGGTGCATCAGACCGTTGTCCTCGGCCCGCTTGATGATCTCAAACGCTTCGTCACGGGTGACCTCGCGGCCCCGCCCGGTGCGGATGTAGTATTCGGCGGCATGACCCATCTGGATGCACATATCTTCCTTCAGGTGTCCGCAGCCTTCGCCCATTGCTTCCCGCACGGTGCGGCAGGCGCAATCAGACACGGAAAATATCGTGTTGTCGTTCAAATATTTGGAAACTTCCTCATAGGAAGCGCGGCGGCTTTCGCCGTCAATGGCGCTTTCGATGGGGATGACCCGCATCAGGCCGGTGCCGACCGGAAAACTGCCTGCTGTCTTCGGCCCGCGGATTTTGCCATAGTCGTCGAATGCGACCGCAATTTCGGGATGCTTGCGGACGTTGCCAAGATTGTTGACCATCATTTCCATGATGCCCGGAACCCAGGTCTCATACCAGAAGATATCTTCGCCGTTTTTGTTGTTGACAAAACAAACCCCGGCATCGGCCAACGCAAGCAGATTGCGGGTGGTGTCTTCCAGGCTCTTTCCGCATTTCGCGGCTACCTGCGCGGCGGTCTGCGGCTGGCGCATTTCGAGCCCCAGCGCCACCTCAGCCATTTCATCGCTGACGACGGGCGCGAGGATCCGGTATTCGGGATCCTGCTCGGTGAAGCTGCTCTTGGATCCGGATTTTCGTTTGCTGACTTTGTTGGCAAATTCCAGGACTTTCATTTTTACGGCCATGTGATACTCCTTGATTCGAGGTGGGTCTTGGTCAGTTTGTTTTCCAGTTTTTCACTTCTGTGCGAAGCCATTCAAACCATTCCGCCATGCCTTCGCCGGTTTTGGCGGTAATCGGGATGATTTTTGCCTCGGGATTGCGTTTCCAGATGCGATCTTTGCAGGCT
>CALCQT010000466.1 GCA_937894825.1 uncultured Anaerolineaceae bacterium | reverse complement strand
GGTGACGCATAAACGCTATCGAGCCGATCATTTGATCGAATCCTGGCTGGAAAAAAATCCGCAGCCGGAAGAAATTATTGTCGAAGGAATGGACTTACCGGCTATCGCGGCTTTCATTGAGAAATATAAGGTGAAAACACCGGACGGCAACGATGTGTTTCCGCCGAAGGCTTTCAATATTATGTTCCAGACGGCGATCGGCGTGGTTGAGGGCGAAAAAGTGCCGGTTTACCTGCGCGGCGAGACGGCCCAGGGGATTTTCACCAATTTCGCGAATATTCTGAATTCCACCCGCGTTCAATTGCCGTTCGGCGTTGGGCAGATCGGAAAGAGTTTCCGCAACGAGATCACAACCGGGCAGTTTGTCTTCCGCACATTGGAATTCGAACAGGCCGAGATCGAGTATTTCTTTGATCCCGAGCGAACAGAATGGGAACCGCTTTTCAAGGACTGGCAGAATCAGATGTGGAACTTCATCCATGAAACGTTAGGTATTCGGGAAGAGAAGCTGCGGTGGCGCCGCCATTCTGACCAGGAACGTTCGTTTTACAGCCGCGAGACTTATGATCTGGAATACGAATTCCCCTTTGGCTTCAAAGAACTGTGGGGGATTGCTTACCGTACCAATTACGACCTTCAGCAGCATATTGACCATTCGGGAAAGGATCTGAGTTACCGCGACCCGCAGGAACCTTCCCGCGTGATTGTTCCGCATGTGATCGAACCGGCTGTCGGCGTCAACCGCATTCTGCTGATGGCATTGTGCGATGCTTACTGGGAAGATGCCGAAAATAAACGTACGGTGCTGCGCTTCAAACCGAGTTTGGCCCCTTATAAAGCCGCGGTGTTCCCGCTGGTCAAGAATAAACCGGAAATTGTCGGCAAGGCGCGTGAGGTGTATCATCTGCTGGCAAAAAAGATGGGTACCAATTGGGATGACCGTGGGAACATCGGCAAGCGCTATTTTTATCAGGATGAAATCGGCACGCCGTTCTGTGTGACGATCGATTATCAGACGCTGGAAGACGATACTGTCACGCTGCGCAACCGGGATTCGATGGTACAGGAGCGGATCACCATCGCGGAGCTGTTGCCCAGGCTGCTGGCTGAAATCGACGCCTAAAAGAATAACTAATCTGGTAACAGAAAACAAAGAGGCAAGGGATTCAAATTTCCTTGCCTCTTTCATTTTTATTCGAAACAACGTCTGTTTTTATTTCAGAATTTCAGCCATTACTTCGTCTGGAATGATGAACTCCGGGCTGCCATAAACGCCGGGCGCCACGTCATATTTATTGAAGATGATCACCAGCTTGCCGTCTTCGTTCAGGTAATACTGATGATTCTCTTCGATCAGGTCGAATGCCTGTTGCATCATCTCATCGGTATTCGCTTCCCCGAATGTGTTCCCCAGCCAGTAACCGCCTTCGCCGCTTTCATTCTGCCGGAGCATTTCTGATGTGACATAGTCGGTCAGGATCGTCATATAATCTTCATTTTTACCGAACAGCGAGCTCAGCGTAATCAATTCGTTGGTCTTCTTATCAAAATTATAGTAAGAGGCCGCGAAATTTGAGGAACCCGCAGCGCTGAAATAGTAAACCTGAATGGACAGAACGTCGTCTGTGTCGGTCACGGTTTTATAGTTGTATTCCACCGTAAAATGCGGTTTGTCGCCTTCCTCCAGTGTCTTTAGCCATTCCAGATCGGCATTATACGTATCGATCAGACCATTTGCTGTTGCCTGAAAAAAATGGTTGAGAGCGAACTGCAGTTCAGTATCCGCCATATTTTCGAATTGCGGGACCAGGATTTTGGCGCTGTAGTTATCCGTCTCATCTTCAAATTCGCTCCCGGTTGTTACCGTGACAGAAGTTGTTTCGACAGCGGTAGCCTGATTATTCACCGCAGCCAGAAACAGAAGTCCCCAAAATAAAACGACTGCCATCAGTGTTATCCGATTATTTGAATTTTTCATGTTGATTTACTCTCCTCTATTAATACCGGCTAATTATGTGGTTGGTCAAAATACATCTCCAGCCCCGAAGAAAATGCTCCGGCTTCTCTTATGATAATACGTTTTGCGATTCCGTTTGGTTCCCGAATGAGATAAAAAAACAAAAAAACGCCCCTGCCATTTGGCAGGGGCGCAAAATACTCACAAAAAGCAGTGTTACGCTTCTTTTTCTTTGGAGCCCAGGTTGTAATTGAGCTCAGCCAGCTGGCGGTACAGTTCCCAGCGCCGTTCAGCGTCCACAGCTGCTTCCTTGATCAGCGTTTCAGCGCGGGCTTCATCGCTCTTCAGAAGCATCTTGTAGCGATTTTCGCCGTAGGCATACTCGGTGATCGGAATGGAAGGCGCCTTGGAATCGATTGTCAACGGATTCTCACCGTTCGCGATCTTGTCCGGGTTGTAGCGGAAGAGCGGCCAGTGACCGGATTCGACCGCTTTCTTCTGCTGGGTAAGCCCCTTGCGCATGTCGATACCGTGGTTGATGCAGTGCGCATAAGCGATGATGAGAGAAGGTCCGTTATAGGCTTCCGCTTCCAGCATGGTCTTGACGACCTGTGCATCGTTCGCTCCCATGGCAACCTTACCTACATAGATATAGCCGTAGGTCATGGCGATATAACCGAGATCTTTCTTCGGCAGGTCTTTCCCGGATGCCGCGAATTTGGCGACAGCGGCGCGCGGGGTGGACTTGGAAGCCTGACCGCCGGTGTTGGAATAAACTTCGGTGTCCAGCACCAGAATGTTGATGTTCTTTCCTGAAGCCAGCACGTGGTCCAAACCACCGTAACCAATGTCATAAGCCCAGCCGTCACCACCGATGATCCAGACGCTCTTCTTCACCAGAACATCCGCCAGTGAGAGCAGATTGACGGCTTTCGGATCGGAGGATCCGGCCAATTTGGCTTTCAATGCATCAACGCGATTGCGCTGTTCGGCAATTCCGGCTTCGCTGGACTGGTCCGCGTTCAGGAGCGCTTCGGCAAGGTCGTCACCGATTTCCGCGCGCAATGCATTGACCAGTTCTTTGGCGAACTCGGTTTGTTTGTCGACCGTCAGGCGCATGCCAAGACCGTATTCCGCGTTATCTTCGAACAGACTGTTGGACCAGGCCGGGCCGCGTCCGTCCGCGTTGACCGCGTAAGGCGTGGTAGGCAGGTTACCGCCGAAAATGGAGGAGCAGCCGGTCGCGTTGGCGATCAGCGCACGATCCCCGAAGAGCTGGCTC
>CALCQT010000465.1 GCA_937894825.1 uncultured Anaerolineaceae bacterium | reverse complement strand
CCTTTGATCCATCCGGAAACCGGTTCGGATCAAAGGCACCTGCCAGCCACCAACGATGAGCGGTTGATCAAAGAAGCGCAGCCATTCCCTCCCGGCGGTGACCAAAAAAGCGCCCAGAATACTGCCGGTAACGCTTCCCATCCCACCCAAAACGACGATCAGCAAAATGTCATAGGTCAGTGTAATACGGAAGGTTCCCGAGTCAATGGAGCCCATGTAACTGGCCAGCAGCCCACCGGCAATGCCAGTGAAAAAGGAGCTGATGATGAAGGAGATTTCTTTGTGCTTGAACAGATTGATCCCCATCGCTTCCGCCGCAGTCTCGTCCTCCCGGATCGCTTTAAATGCCCGGCCGTAAGAGGAACGGATCAAAAGCACCATCAGCAGAATACAAATCGCCGAAAAAATAAACGGCTCGAAAACGGATGGGAAACGGGGAATCTTCTTCAGACCATAAGATCCGTTGGTAATCAGGTCCATCTGTGGACTCGCGATCACTGCCCGAATAATTTCGGAAAAACCCAGCGTCGCGATCGCCAGATAATCGCTCTTCAATTTGAGAACCGGGATCCCGATCAACGCCGCAACCAAAGCCGCCAGCAGACCGCCCAGGATCAACGCCAGGACAAAGGGCAGCTCAATGTTCCCAATGGCATCACTGACGCCATTGATATAATACACTCCCGCTCGTGAAGCGACCGGTATGGTAAAAATTCCAACCACATAAGCGCCAATTGCCATAAAGCCGGCAGCGCCCAAAGAAAACAGCCCGGTAAAACCGTTGGTCAGGTTCATCGCTACCGCCGCTACCGCATAAATAATGCTCCGTTGGAGGATTGAGATGGTGTAGCCGTATTTCGTTTTATTCATCTGCAGGAACAAAAGAATTCCGAACAGAATCGCGAAGCTAACAACGGTTAACAAGAATTTTGATGATTTTTTGAGCATATTTAAACCTTTTCCGTTGCTTTCTCGCCGAACAAACCGGTCGGTCTTACCAGAAGCATGACGATCAGCAGCCCGAAAGTAAAGGCGTCACTGAAGGTTGAATATCCCAACGCTACCAGGAAGGTTTCACCAAGGCCGAGAATAAATCCGCCTACGACCGCGCCCGGAATGCTGCCAATGCCGCCCAAGACCGCGGCGACAAAGCACTTCAATCCCGGCAGCGATCCGCTGAACGGATTGACAGACATCCGGTCCGTAAAATAAAGGATCGATCCAACTCCCGCCAGGAGTGAACCGATCGCAAAGGTGATGCTGACGACGGAATTAATTTGAATTCCCATAATCTCCGCCGTTTCGTAGTCTTTCGCAACAGCCCGCATCGCCATACCGATTTTTGTATTATTGATAATATATAAAAGCAGAATAACCAAAAGAATTGTTAAGACGGGCGTCAAAAAAGTCACAAAAGAAGCGGAAAGCGATCCAAATTGAAAAATTTTCTTTAAGAATGGGATTTCGGGATATCCGCGCGGAAGCCCGGTAAAAAGATAGGTGGCCAGGTTTTGCAGCAAATAAGACACACCGATCGCGGAAATCATTACCGACATTCTCGGAGCGGAGCGCAGCGGTTTGTAAGCCACCCGTTCAATGACAACGCCAATCACCACCGTCCCAATCAGGACAATCGGGATCGCAATATACCAGGGAAAGCTGGCCATGGAAAAAACCATCAGGTAGCCAGCGATCATGAAGATCTCGCCATGCGCAAAATTGATCAGGCGTAAAATACCATAAACCATGGTGTAGCCGATCGCAATCAACGCATAGGCGCCGCCCAAAGAGACTCCGGTCAGGAGATGTTGTAAAATTGTGACTAAACTCATAAGATAACCAACTCCTCATTTCACCCCACGGCAATGGACTTCATCACAGCCGCTGTGATAAGGTGTCACAGGAAACGAACGATTTCCATATCCATAAAAGGCGCCGGCAGCGCCTTTTTATTTTGCCGGGATTGGGAATGTGTTGTCTCAAATGGCGTTTACTGTCATTTGAGACAACAGCATCATGGGGTCGAACAGTCCGAACAATTCTACAAATTATTCGGCAATGGTAACCGTTTGCAGGAATTTGAACTGACCGCCTTCAACCACTTTGATGAAAGCCATATTTTTATCCGCATCACCATTTTCGTCAAAGGAGATATGCCCGGTCACGCCGTCGAATTCGGTAGTGACCAGCGCATCGCGGATGGCATTGGGGTCGACGGAGTCCGCGTTTTTAATCGCGGTGAGGACGGCGAGATAAGCGTCATAACCAAGCGCGGAAACGGCGGGAATGACATCCGGTTGATTGTTCGCTACCAGATATTCCTTGAATCCAGTCACAAAGGATTCAGCTTCCGCGGTGGCAGGCTCTGCTTCGTCAAAGAAAGTGGACAGCACCACACCTTCGGAATCCGCACCGGCGTTCTCAATGATTGTTACATTTTCCCAGGTGTCGCCACCCATAATGGTAGCAGTGATGCCCAGTTCACGCGCCTGCTTAATAAGCAGCGGGGCGGTGACGATGGAGGACGGTGCAAAAATGACATCAGGTTCAAGAGCTTTGATATTGGTCAGGATCGCTTTGAAGTCGGTCTGGTTGGTCTGGAACTGTTCCTGCGCAACCACAGCACCCTCACCAGCGAGTTTTGTAAAAGCCGTCACAAAGAAACTGCCCAAACCGGATGAATAATCATCTCCCAATTGGGTGATCACCGCGGCTTTTGTTGCGCCGTTCTGGATTGCATAGTTCGCCATAACTGTCCCCTGGAAAGGATCCAGGAATGCCACCCGGAAATAGTAATCGTTGCCAAAGGTGACCTGCGGATTGGTGCAGGAAGCGCCCATAGCCGGGATCTGAGCCTCAGCAAAAATTTCACCTGCAGCGATGGAGACACCGGAACCATAGGAGCCAACCACCGCAACGACGCCTTTGCTGACCAAACTCTGTGCAGCGGTCACAGCTTCAGTCTTATCACTTTTGTTATCCACTTCAAACAGGTTGATTTTATAGGTTGTTCCGCCCACCTCAATGGTCGGATATATTTCGTTGGCATAACGCACACCAAGCACTTCCTGGAAACCGCCGCCGCCGTTTTCCCCGGTGAACGGTTCAAAAACGCCGATTGTGATTTCTTCGTCAGCCGCAAAGGCTACGCTTGTCAACATGGCTGTGAATACAACCATTAACAAAAATAACGAAATAATCTTCTTCATATTCCTCCTATTAACTTATCCGGAATCGTTTTCTCCGGTTTCAAACCATCTTCTGATTGGGTTGGATATATTGAAAGAATTATAGCATGCAAATGTAAAAAATTGATGAAGATTATTTTACCACGATTATTTCCGGTTAAATTACGCTCTTTCAAAGATTGTTCGGCCAATATCCAAACAGGAAGAATACCTTATAATGAAAGACAGCGATATTTTTTATTGGCTAATTTTTCTTGAAAAGGAGAGAACAAATGTCAAGCAGAACTTCTCATGCTGAATGGAATGGCACAATTAAAGAGGGCAAAGGGAAAATAAAACTCGGCAGCGGTGCCTTTGAAGGAACATATTCCTTTGGATCACGTTTTGAGGAAGAACCCGGAACCAATCCGGAGGAATTGATCGCTGCAGCCCATGCAGGATGTTTTTCAATGGCGCTGTCCTCGCTGCTGACAGAGGCCGGTTTTCCGCCGAAAAGCGTGGCCACTGACGCAAAAGTTTTCCTGAAGGCTGGGCCGGTCATTTCCCAGATCGACCTGACAACTGTCGGGGACGTACCCGGAATCAGCGAAGCTGAATTTCTCAAACTGGCGGAAGATGCCAAGCAGAACTGTCCGGTCTCAAAAGCGCTGGCAGCGGTCGAAATCAACCTGTCCGCAAAATTGGCTGCATAGCCACAGCTCGCCAAACAGGCTATAAACAACAGCCGGAATCATTAATCCGACTGTTGTTTTATTTAAGATAACGGTTTGCTACATCGGATTTTTTTGAGTTATAGACTGTCTCTTATTTGACACGGGTGTCAAAAGTACCTTCACACAATACACTGTTCCCATGATATAGTAGTTTTGAATGACAATCCAGAAGAGGAGAATATAGAGAATGCATCACCAAAGCCATGCGAACTTTTCAATCGATTGCATTAAAAGTGTCCCGATATTTGGCAGCCTGACCCCTGAGGAAATGACAGAAGTCGCCATAATCACATCAGGCCGTTCTTTCGAGCGGAACGAAATGATTACCATGTCAAGATCAGTCTTATCTTCCAACCTTTCTTAAAAATAAAAACAACCAGAGGTGAAAATATGAAAAAACAGATCAAAAACAATGTGGATTGGATCGGTAAAATCGATTGGGAGCTGGAATCCTTTCATGGCGCGGACTACTCCATCAATCATGGCTCAAGTCAGAATGCATACCTGATCCGAGAAGAAAAAACCGTCCTGATCGATACGGTTTGGGCGCCACATTCCACTGAATTTGTAGATAATCTGGCCAAAGAAATTGACCTGAACGATATTGATTTCATCGTGGCGAATCACGGCGAAGTGGATCACAGTGGCTCACTGCCGGCGTTACTGGAGAAAATCCCCGGCACGCCCGTTTATTGCACAGCCAACGGCGTCAAATCACTGGTTGGTCAGTATCACCACCCGGAATGGAATTTTCAGGTGGTCAAAACCGGCGATTCAGCTGAGATCGGGAATGGGAAGAAACTGATTTTCGTGGAGATGAAAATGCTCCACTGGCCGGACAGCATGGCGACGTACCTCACAGAAGATAACATCCTTTTTTCAAATGATGCCTTCGGGCAGCATTATGCGGTGGAGGAACTGTTCAACGACAGGGCGGACCAATGCGAGCTCTGGGAAGAAGCCATCAAATATTACGCCAATATTCTGAATCCGTTTTCGGCACTGGTGAAGAAGAAAGTGGAGGAAATTCAGGCATTGGCAGTTCCAATTGACATCATCGCCACCAGCCACGGTGCAATCTGGCGGGATAATCCGCTGCAGATCGTTGAAAAGTATTATGCCTGGTCCCAGCATTATCAGGAAGATCAGATCACCATCGCTTACGACACGATGTGGGACGGCACGAAACAACTGGCGCACAGAATCGGCGCGGAAATCGCGCGACTTTCGCCGAATACCAAAGTGAAAATTTTCAACATCGCGAAAATCAACAAAAACGACATCATGACCGAAGTTTTCAAATCCAAAGCCATCGCGGTTGGATCCCCAACGGTGGGGAATAATATCCTTTCTTCGGTCGGAGGTTGGCTGGATTTCCTGAAAGAGCTCAAATTTAAAGAAAAGAAGGCCGCGGTTTTCGGCTGTTATGGCTGGACAGGGGAGTCGCCCAAAATCCTGCGGGAAAGATTGACAGATGCCGGGTTCGAAGTCGTCGAACCGGAGATCAAGTGCAACTGGAACCCCGGCGAAGAACATTTTGCCAAGGCCACGGAAGTTGCCGAAGCGCTTTCTCAGTAAAAACCCAAACGAAACAAAAAGCGGTATGGACAATTAATCCATACCGCTTTTTGTTTAGCATTCAGTTTTCTTAAATTTTGATTTCGATATCCACACCGGCCGGCAGGTTGAGGCGCATCAGCATATCGATGGTCTTCGAATCCGGATCCAGCACATCGATCATCCGGTTATGCGTCCGAATTTCGAAATGTTCGTGAGAATCTTTGTCAATAAATGTTGACCGGCGAACTGTATACCGCTCGATTTTTGTCGGAAGCGGAACCGGACCAACCACGTTTGCGCCGCTTCGTTCAGCGGTATCGACAATCCGTTTTGCAGACTGATCCAAAACACGATGATCAAAAGCCTTCAAACGAATACGTATTTTCTGTTTTGCCATTTCCTTGTCGCCTCAATTACCCACTAATTTCAGTAATGACACCGGCGCCAACGGTCAGACCACCTTCGCGGATCGCGAATTTCGAACCCTGTTCCAATGCCACCGGAA
>CALCQT010000464.1 GCA_937894825.1 uncultured Anaerolineaceae bacterium | reverse complement strand
TTGGATTTTCAAGGACGGATTCCGCATAATACGATGTTGCATACCAATCCGAAACCCACTCCGAAACATTTCCGGCCGTGTCAACCAAACCGTATGGACTGCTCCCGGTTGGATAGCTGTTGACCGTTTCGGTATCACCGGGAATATCTGTCACATTGATCAAATATGCTTTCGGCTCGCCATTTCCCCAGGGATAGCGGCGATAATCGATCGTCCCCATTGCGGCTTTCTCCCACTCCGCTTCAGTCGGCAGTCGTTTCCCGACAAATTCACAATAGGTTTGCGCATCATCCCAGGTAACATTCACGACGGGATACCCCTGGAAGGTGCTGACATCATAATAATTCGCTCGTGTCGCGCTGGAGGTATCCGCCGGTTCGGCACAGACGCCTGCTGCAACACATTCAGCATAAGCGCCATTGGTGACTTCCAGTGTGTCAATATAATATGATTTCAGGTAGACAGGATGTCGTGGTTTCGCATCGTTTTTCGCGTTTAGATCCCCTTCTTCAGCGCCGAGCAACGACATCCCTTCTTCAATATAGACCATACCGGAGGGGGTCTCAATATCATACTTATCAGATACGTTGTCAAATCCGGTTGACAGAAGAATCGGCAGTAACAGGCAAAAACTGATACCCTTCCGCAATAATTGATGTCCTTTTTTCACAGCGCCTCCTGATTCCCATATTCATTTAAGTGGATTCCTGCCAGGTTTTCCAAAATGGCAATAACCGCGGAATTATCTTCCATTCCCAGATTTTGTTGCAGCATAGCCGTATAAAGCTGCATGTCAATTGCGGTCGATGGCAATGGAATCCCATATTCCCGCGCAGTTTCCATCACGATATTCAAATCCTTGGCCTGCATATATGCTTTGAACCCTGGTGTGCGGTTGCCGGAAAAGAGTCGCGGCGGTTTCACGTCCAGTGTCCAGCATTGCGCCGCTCCGCCGCGAATCGCTTCGATAACCTTCTGCGGATCAGCGCCGGCTTTCTGTGAGAAAATCAGAAGTTCCGCCATTGCCACCATTTGAGCCGCGACCATAATTTGATTGGCCGCTTTGGCAATTTGTCCCGCGCCGGCAGCGCCCACATGCGTGATCGTTTTGCCCGTGCATTTAAGGACCGGTAGAACCTTCTCCAAAGCCTTGCTATCTCCGCCAACCATAATCGATAAAGTAGCATTTTGAGCGCCGATATCACCGCCGCTTACCGGCGCATCCAGCGCTGAAATCCCCTCTTCTGCCAATGCGTTATAAATTGTGCGGGAAACTGCAGGTTTGATTGTTGAATTATCTATATAGATCAATCCGGACTTTCCGCCTGAAAGAATTCCGTTCGTCCCCTGTACAACCTCAATGATATCCGGTGAATCCGGTAAATTTGTGAAAACCACATCCACTTTTGCGGCCACTTCAGCCGGGGAAAAGGCAGCTTCTGCTCCTTCTGACACGAGCTCATCTACTGCCGCCCTGCTGCGATTATGAACCACTAAAGGGAAACCACCCTTCAGGATATTCCGGGCGATAGACTTTCCCATCAACCCTAAACCGATATATCCGACTTTTATCATGACAATACCCTTTATTATCTGCAAATTTTATTTTTGGATCAGGTTACAGCGAATTTAATCACAACCATCCACTATTAATTATAGTGGGCTTTCATCCTTTTTCCACCTTCTTCAGGCGGGTTTCAATACCCTCCGATTGAACCGCTGTTAACTACGTTCAACTTGGGATCCTATATTCTATTATACGTTCATATCCCCTGATGGTTTTGGATTGGCTGGCAACGCGGCAATTCAAAACAGGAAAACCACTTCAAATAAAAATGGGAGGATCCCAATCTGAAAACGGATAGTCCCATGGCTAATTCGTAATCATTTTGTAATAAATATGTAAAGTGCTAATTAAGGTGCGAAATACATTTTGTTTGATGTTACGATGAGTGTGCTGGTTAACATTATTTACTCACGATATTTCGTCATCAAGGAGAAAAAAATGAAAAAAATGTCGTTTTTCTTTGCCTTACTGCTGGTCTTTTCGGCAGTGTTCTCAGTCGCCGCTCAGGCGGAAATTGGAACTGAAGCCAACCCGATTAAAGTTCTGTTTGTCCCTTCTGTAGAAGCAAACACGATCGTAACCGGTGGTGAGATTCTGGCCAACGCCCTGCATGAAGCCACAGGATATTTCTTCGAAGTTTCCGTCCCGACCTCATACGCTGCCACAGTTGAAGAAATGTGCGCCAGCCCGGATAACACAATGGGTTTCATTCCCGCCAAACCGTATGTAATTGCAAGTGAATTGTGCGGCGTCGATGTCTCTTTTGCGGCTGTACGGTATGGATTCAAAGAATACTGGTCGGAATTTATCGTTCTGCGTGACAGCGGGATCGAAAGCATTGAAGATCTGGCTGGCAAAACATGGGCTTACCCGGATGCTTCTTCAACCTCCGGTTACACTGTCCCGGCCGTTATGTTCCAGGAGCTCGGCATCGAAGTTGGTGACACTGTCGAGGCCGGCGGACATCCGCAGGCTGTCAAAGCTGTCTACAACGGCGAAGCTGACTTCGCGACTGTCTTCTACAGTGCCTATCTGGCGCCGGAAGGTGTTGAACCCTGGAAATATGGGGACTATCCTGACGTTCCTGAAGAAGTGGTTGACTCCTGCGCCATCACAGAAGACGGAAAAGATGTTGATTGCGGCGGGTACATTGTTAAAGACGCGCGCGTAAATATCCGCGAAGAAGCTCCTGACGTTATCCAGAAAGTAAAAATCCTGACCCTCAGCGAAGCAATTCCGAATGATACACTCTCCTTCGGCCCTGGATTCCCGGAAGAAGTTCGCAGCGAGATCGAAAATGCTTTAATCGCTTTTGCCGAAACCCCCGAATGGGCTGAATCCATTGGAAATTCCGATTTCTATGGTTGGACCGGTCTGGAAAAAACAGACGACGCCAACTATGACATCATCAGACTCATGGTCGCTGCCCTGGGTGAAACACTGGAAGACTTCCGGTAATCTTTCGTTCACATGGAAAACCGGACAGCAAGCACTTGCTGTCCGGTTTTTTAAACATTATAGAATTTATCGAAGAATCCCGAATAATTCGTTACGCTGATTTGATCAGCGGAAAGTAACTATGCTTGAAATAAAGAACCTGACGAAATCATATACTGCCGATACACAAGCGCTGCAAAATGTTACATTTTCCATCCCGGAAGGACAATTTGTCGCGGTCATCGGCCTGAGCGGTTCCGGAAAATCAACGCTCCTGCGCTGCATCAACCGCCTTATTGAACCGACTGATGGCGAAATCATCTGGAATGGGATTGATTTGGTCACCATTCCGGAAGATGAAATGAGATTGTATCGCCGGCGAATAGGAATGATTTTCCAAAGCTTCAATCTGGTGGCCAGATCATCGGTACTGACCAATGTTTTATCCGGGCGGCTTGGTTACACCAATCCAGCCTGGAGTTTTCTGAACCGCTTTTCCAAAACAGATTATGAAGAAGCAATGAAACAATTGGAAAGAGTTGGAATCAGTGACAAAGCCCATCAGAGAGCCGATGAATTGAGCGGCGGTCAACAGCAGCGGGTTGCGATCGCCCGTGCCATGATGCAGAATCCTGAGCTCATGCTGGCTGATGAACCGGTCGCGTCACTCGATCCGGTCCTGGCGCATTCGATCATGCAGTATTTAGAGAAAATTAACAAGGAATTGGGTGTAACGATCATCTGCAGCCT
>CALCQT010000463.1 GCA_937894825.1 uncultured Anaerolineaceae bacterium | reverse complement strand
TGTTTATCTTATCGCTGAAAACAAAAGTCCGTCTTTGACACCCCAATTATTATTGCAGTAGAATAAGATTGATCTTCCGGAAAAGGATTTTCCTTTGTCCGGTTTATTTTGTAGAAAAGGAAAAAATAGACATGACATATTTTGAGCAGGCCATTGTCCGCACGCCCTGTGATCGTTTTTCAGAGGGGATCACGCCGGAATTGCTGGGCAAAGCAGATGCTTCTCTGGCAAGAGTCCATCATCAGGGTTATATCGATGCGTTGAAAGCGTCCGGTGTAAAAGTCACTGTTTTGGAATCCTTGAATGACTTTCCCGATTCCTGTTTCGTCGAAGATTCCGCCATCGTCACCAAGCGGGTCGCGATCATGACTCGCTTCACCGCGCCAAGCCGTTCCGGTGAGTCCCCGCTGATGCGCGAGGTGATCGAAGGAATATATGGCAGTCACATCGAAGCGATCCAGGCGCCCGGAAACGTTGAAGGCGGCGACATCTGCCGGGCCGGGGATCATTTCCTGATCGGATTATCTTCCCGTACGAATGAAGAGGGAGCACGCCAATTGGCCGAAATCCTGAAGAAATATGGGTTCACCAGCAGCACCATCAATATTCGCCCGCACGGGTTTATCCTGCACCTGTCAACCGCGCTCTCCTATCTGGGGAACAACACCTTCATCCTGATGCCGGAACTGGCCAATGAACCCGCGTTGGAAAAGTACACCCAATTGGTCGTTAAGCCGGAAGAACGCTACGCATCCAACTGCATCCGCGTTAATGACGCCGTTATCTTTCCGGCAGGATTTCCCAATGCCATCGCGCAGGTTGAGGCCGCAGGTTTTAAGGTCAGACCGGTTGAGACCAGTGAATTTCAAAAGCAGGACGGCGGTTTGAGCTGCCTCTCGCTGCGAATCCCTCCGTTACATCTGAACTAATTCGGGCAAAGCAGAATCGTACCGAAACCTCGCAGACAACAATACTGCTGTTCCTTGCCAGTATCATAAATAAAACAACCGTGTTCAAAGTGAACACGGTTGTTTTATTTATGATACTGGAACCCTGTTTGTTTAGAGTTCGTATTTCGCGATCAATTCGTCGAATTTACCGCTTTCCTTCACTTTTTTAAGTCCGTCATTGATCTTCGCCTGCAGCTCAGTGTTCGTCTTACAAATTGCGAATCCAAGCTCTTCAGAGGAATAGAGTTCACCAACCAACGTCAAACCGCCCAGTGAATTTGCGTAGCCTTCAGCAATCATATTGTCGGTCAAAACGGCATCGATCTGGCCATTTTTCAAGTCCAGAAATGCCAGGTCAACCGTGTCATAGCCTTTGTAGCTTACAAGCCCTTCCGCTTCCCAGTCCTGAACCATAATCGCGCCGGTGGTTCCGGTTTGTGCGCCTATTGTTTTTCCCGCGAAATCTTCTTTGTTAACCAGGTCGGTAACACCTTCTTTCACAGTCAGAATCTGTCCGATTGCGTAATAAGGATCTGAAAAAAGCATATTCGCTTTACGCTCTTCCGTGATAGAAACGCCTGAAGCTGCAACGTCATATTGACACTGCGCAAGTCCGGCAACCACCGCGTCAAATCCTCCGAGATTGGTGATCTCAACCTGAAATCCTTCGGTTTCCGCGATCGCATAGGTCAAGTCAATGTCGAAACCGGTTAATTCCTTCGTTTCTTCATCAACCATTTCAAACGGCGGCCAAAGTGCGTTTGTTACAACTCTGACAACCGTTTCTGTATTACCGGCCGGTTTCAAGAACACAAACCAGGCAGCAGCAAGTACGGCTAAAACAATAATTGCGATAATGATCCCTTTTTTCATGATTTTCTCCCTTAGGAATGGTTAGCAGGATTTTAACATAAATATTCCCGTTTTCTAATAATTCGGCGATTTTTATTATAGCGTGCGTACCCAATGTAAAGTCTCC
>CALCQT010000462.1 GCA_937894825.1 uncultured Anaerolineaceae bacterium | reverse complement strand
CTCCCGCCGCAAATCGAGGTGGTGCATGGGCCGGGTTGTCCGGTCTGCGTCACGCCGCTGGAATTGATCGACAAAGCCATCGCCATCGCTCAGCGCCCGGAGGTGATTTTCACCTCTTACGGCGATATGCTGCGCGTGCCCGGTTCGCATCGGGACCTGTTTTCTGTGCGGGCGGCGGGCGGCGACGTGCGCGTGGTTTATTCCGCGCTGGACGCGCTGCGCATAGCACAGGAAAATCCGGAGAAGGAAGTCGTTTTCTTCGGCATCGGCTTTGAAACCACCGCCCCGGCCAACGGCATCAGCATTCTGCAAGCCAAGCGGCTGGGCGTTCACAATTATTCAGTTCTGGTCTCGCAGGTGCGCGTGCCGCCGGCCATGGAGATGATCCTGTCGGCCCCAACCAACCGCGTGCAGGGATTCCTGGCTGCCGGGCATGTCTGTGCGGTGATGGGGACACGGGAATACGACCCGATTAATGCGCGCTTCCAGGTTCCGATCACCGTGACCGGCTTTGAACCGGTCGATCTGCTGGCAGGCGTCTACGAGACCATCGCCATGCTGGAAGCGGGAACCCCGCAAGTCCGCAACGCCTATTCGCGCAGTGTGACCGCCGAAGGAAATTCGGCTGCGCAGCGCATGCTGGACGAATTATTCGAACCCTGCGACCGCAACTGGCGCGGGATCGGCTCGATCCCGAACAGCGGCTGGAAGCTGCGCCCGGCATTCGCCGCCTATGACGCGGAACTCAAATTCGACGCCACGGACATCCGGGCGGAAGAATCCAAAATCTGCATCGCCGGCCAGATCCTGTTGGGCCTGCAAAAACCGACCGATTGCCCGGCTTTCGGCACCGTCTGCACACCGCTCCACCCGCTCGGCGCGACCATGGTCTCCGGCGAAGGCGCCTGCGCAGCCTATCACAAATACCGAAGAACCGCCTGAAGGCGATTTATAGAAACTACCCTTATGACTGAATCCTATAATTTTGAGAACTTTTCCTGCCCGCTGCCGGCCTCGCACCCCGACGCTGTCATCCTGGGCCACGGCAGCGGCGGCAGCCTGACTTCCGGATTGATCCGGCAGGTTTTCAATAAATATTTTCACAGCGACGCGCTAATGCAGGGCAACGATGCCGCCAACCTGGCGTTGCCGGCCGGCACAGGCCGCATCGCCGTCACCACCGACTCCCATATCGTCTCCCCGCTCTTCTTCCCGGGCGGCGATATCGGCAAGCTGGCGGTGTGCGGCACCGTCAACGATCTGCTGACTGCCGGCGCGGTTCCGCGCTGGCTCACAGCCGGTTTTATTCTGGAAGAAGGGTTCCCGATTGAGCGTCTGGAGCTAGTACTGGCTTCCATGCGCGACAGTGCAGCCGAAGCCGGGGTTGAAATTGTCACCGGAGATACGAAAGTGGTCGAACGCGGCAAGGGGGACGGACTGTTCATCAACACCAGCGGCGTCGGCACCATCCCGGACGGTTTCCAGCCGGGCGGCGCAAATGCCCAACCGGGGGACGCCGTCATCCTGAGCGGAACGCTCGGTGATCACGGCATGGCGGTGTTTTGCGCGCGCGGCGAGCTGGGCATTCAGGCGGACATCACCTCGGATGTGGCGCCGCTGAATGCCATCGTGGATGCACTGCGGAGCGCCGCCCCGCACACCCATGTGCTGCGCGACCCGACCCGCGGCGGACTGAGCACGGCGCTGAATGAGATCGCGGAGCAGAGTAATGTGACGATCGAACTGAACGAGGCGTCCATCCCGATCCGATCCGAAGTGGCTTCGGTTTGCGAGATGCTCGGCTTTGATCCGCTGACGGTGGCCAATGAAGGAAAGCTGATCATCATTGTGCCGGACGCCGAAAAGGAAGCCGCGCTGAACGTCATCCGCCAGGCGCCCTATGGCGCGCAGGTTGCCCTCATCGGGCGCGTGACAACAGCCGGTAAGCCACTGGTGACGCTGCGCACTGCGCTCGGCACCCACCGCATTCTGGACAGGCTGTCTGGCGAGATGCTGCCGCGAATTTGCTGAATAACTCAGATTACCGGAAACGCTATTTGCGAAGTTTGGTCAGCGCTTATATTCCCAATGAAAGGAATAGGCCTGCCCCTTGCCTATGCGCGCTGAAGCGGTACTGGTTCGCGGCGGAGCGACCCAGTCGCCGGCAGCTGCCTCAATTCCATCGACCAGAACAAAAATTCGCGCCTGGCAATTGAGTGGGGTCACCTCAACGAAAATGCACCCATCTCTTTCTTCATAGCCATATTCAATCATAAGCCCGCGATTATTGCGGCGTACTTTTTTCATAAAGCGCGTCCTCCGGTTTAATAGTTCAATCCCAGATAAGCATCAGGCCGGAGCTTTATCCAAAGTTTTTTTCGCCATAATTATAAGCGGTTATTTCCAAATAGAACCAGTAAGATGCTTACAAGTTAACTCTATTTTACAGCTATCTTTTGATTGCAGATCA
>CALCQT010000461.1 GCA_937894825.1 uncultured Anaerolineaceae bacterium | reverse complement strand
AAATTTGGTACATCCATGCGCGCCGCGGCACAGGATCCGATGGCAGCCAGTGCATTGGGGATTAACGTCCCGGTGACAAGAGGCGCTTCATGGGGGATTGCCTGCATGCTCGCCGGTGGGATCGGTGTTGTCGTCGGACCAATTTTCGGTGTTTATATGTCAATGGGATCCATGATTGGGCAGAAAGCTTTTGCCGGAGCCGTCGTTGGCGGATACGGGAACATGTACGGCGCCATCGTCGGCGGGCTGTTTTTTGGCTTCGTGGAAACATTCGTTTCCGCATATCTTACATCCAGTTACAAAGACTTTATCTCTTTTGCAATCCTTATTCTGGTCATGATCATCATGCCCACTGGATTATTTAAAGAGCAGGTTATGGAATAGCGAGGGGAATATGCTGACTAAAATCAAGAACAACAAAGTTGCCGGTATCGCGGTTCTCCTCATCGCAGTCATTATCGCTGTCATGCTTCGGGAAAGATATCTTGCACTGATTCTTTGCTTTATCTGTATAAACTCAATTGCCGTAACCGGACTGGATATTCTTTTCGGATATACCGGTCAGGTTTCCTTCGGACACGCAGGTTTTTACGCCATCGGAGCTTATACCTCAACACTTTTAGCAAAAAACTTCGGGATGAATCCGCTTTTTACGATTATTATCGGCATGATTGTCGCAATGATTTTTGGAATCATTGTGGCCTTTCCTGCTGCAAAACTGGTCAAACACTTTCTATCGCTGCTGACCATTGCCTTTGGGCAGATGGTTTTTATGTTTGTCTCAGTAACAGACAAACTGACCAACGGCTACTCAGGAATATTAAACATTCCGGACGTGTCCATCTTCGGGCATCCGATCAAAACCAATCAAGCTTATTTTTTCTTTTTGCTGTTGATTACAGCAGTGGTGCTCCTGTTTAAAAGAAATCTCATCAATTCAAGGGTAGGCAGGGCTTTTATTGCAATTCGTGAAAATCCGCACGCGGCCAACGGAATCGGGATTAATGTCCGCTTCTACAAGATTGTCGCATTTGCTGCCAGCGCCATGCTCACGGGACTCGCGGGAGCGTTATACGCGCATTTGGTCGGGTTTATCAGTCCTGATACCTTTATGGCGACACAATCCAACCTGTTCATGACCATGTTGCTATTCGGCGGTATCGCCACATTTCTTGGCCCTGTCATCGGTTCAGCCATCCTTGTGATCGTTACGGAATTAATGCAGAGTCTCGTCAGCTATCAGAT
The DNA here is from genome assembly GCA_937894825.1 of uncultured Anaerolineaceae bacterium. Classification (GTDB taxonomy): domain Bacteria; phylum Chloroflexota; class Anaerolineae; order Anaerolineales; family Anaerolineaceae; genus Flexilinea. Next base: position 2,323 of record CALCQT010000461.1, on the reverse strand, counting down.
GCTGATGTACGCACTGTTTATCCTGGCCGTTCTCTTTTATCTGCCCAATGGGGTAGTCGGAATCGCGAAATGGGTAAAAGAATCGTTGATAAATAAAAAACAGGGGAAGACACATGCTAACGCTACAGAACGTCACAATTAAATTCGGCGGATTAACGGCGGTCAATGAAGTGTCCGCGCAAATTGACCGCGGCGTGATTTTCGGGTTGATCGGACCAAACGGAGCAGGAAAGACGACATTGTTTAACATCATCAGCGGCGTATACGCTCCGACTTCGGGGATTGTCAATTTTGATGGTCAGGATATTACCGGATTGGCTCCTTATAAAATCAACGGGCTTGGGATTTCCAGAACCTATCAGAATATCAATCTTTTCTCAAAAATGAGTGTACTTGAAAATGTCCTGGTCGGATGTCACACGAAGAGTGCGGCGGGAATCATTCCATCCGTTTTGCGAACCGATAATCAACGCCTTGAAGAGAGCACAGTAAGGCAGAAAAGTATTGAAATTCTCGAATTCATGGATCTTGCGGATAAAGGAAACTTTACCGCCTGCAACCTTTCTTATGGAGAACAACGCCGGCTTGAAATTGCGCGCGCGCTGGCCAGCGAGCCAAAGATGCTGTTGCTTGACGAACCGGCGGCAGGAATGAATGGTAAAGAGAAAGAAGAATTGAGCGAAACAATCCGAAAAATCAATGCCAAGGGGATCACCATCCTTTTAGTGGAACATGATATGAAACTGGTCATGAACATCACCCATCAAATCTGCGTTCTGAATTACGGAAAGCGAATTGCTTTTGGGGACCCGGAACAGATCCAGAAGGATGAAAACGTTATTGAGGCTTATCTCGGAGGAGGAATTGATGTCTGATATTTTGGAAGTCAAAGATCTCCATTTCTACTATGGAGAAATTCATGCGCTGAAAGGCATTTCCTTCAACGTGACAGAGAACGAAGTCGTCACGATTATTGGCGGCAACGGCGCGGGGAAAACAACGACACTCCGGGCAATTTCAGGACTGCTGGGTAAGATCGCTTCGGGTGAAATTCGTTTCTTTGGTGAAAGGATTGACGGGAAAAGACCGCATAATATTGCAGGCATGGGGTTGGCGCAATGTCTTGAAGGACGGCATGTTTTCACAAATTTGACAGTTCGAGAGAACCTGGATATGGGAGCTTATCTTCGCAGCGGCGCCGAAGTAAAAGACAGTTTGGAATATGTCTTTAATCTTTTCCCAAGGCTATTGGAGCGGGAGACGCAGAAAGCAGGAACTTTATCAGGTGGTGAACAGCAAATGTTAGCTGTCGGCAGAGCACTGATGCAGAAACCTAAACTGTTGATGATGGATGAACCCTCGCTTGGGCTTGCACCGATTATTGTCAGCAGTATATTCAAAACGATCAAGCAAATTCGTGACGACGGTATGCCAGTGCTCCTGATTGAGCAAAATTCAAATGCCGCATTAAGAATCGTTGACCGCGGATATGTGATTGAAACAGGCGAAATTGTTCTTTCGGATACCGCCCAAAATCTATTGGAAAACGAAGACGTAAAAAACAGTTATTTAGGCGTGAATTAGAGAAAACCATGGACAATTTACAATACCATAGAAAAGCGGCAGCGCTCAGGGCAGATGTATTGACAATGGTCACAAAAGCTGGTTCCGGTCATCCGGGCGGATCGTTATCCATGATGGATCTCATGGTGGCACTATATTACCGGCAAATGAATATAGATCCGAAAAATCCTATGGACGAGGAAAGGGACCGGTTCGTTTTATCAAAAGGGCACGCTTCCCCGGGATTATACGCAGTTTTGGCAGATAAAGGATACTTCGATAAAAGTAAGTTGCAGAACTTTCGGCAGCTTGGCAGTTGCCTTCAGGGACACCCGGACAAGAAAAAAGTTCCCGGGGTCGATGCCTCCACCGGCAGCCTTGGACAGGGGGTAGCGATCGCGGGAGGAATGGCGCTGGGGGCAAAGCTCTCAGGAAGAAAAAGTAAAATCTACGCAATGGTCGGTGACGGGGAACTTCAGGAAGGGCTGGTATGGGAGGCGGCAATGGCGGCAGCCCATTATAAATTGGATAACCTTACTGTGATCATCGACCACAACGGCCTTCAAATTGATGGCAGAAATGATGAAGTGATGAGCCTTGGCAGCATCCCGAATAAATATCGCGCCTTTGGATTTGAAGTTTTTGAAATCGACGGACATGATTTTGAACAAATCTTTGCAGCGTTGGATTTCGTCGTATCCGATAAACCCAAATGCATTGTTGCGCACACAATCAAAGGAAAAGGCATCTCATTTATGGA
>CALCQT010000460.1 GCA_937894825.1 uncultured Anaerolineaceae bacterium | reverse complement strand
AACATCCGTGATACTGATCGACGGCTGGATGGTCGGAATGACCTGTGAAACATTACCCACATCGCTTGACCCCGGCGCTCTGTCAAACGGGAGCGGGGTGATTCTCTCGCCAAAATATTCCAGATTTTTCTGATAGACCGCGTCAAACGAAGGCGTCGGCACCGTATTCTCAACCCGATTCTGATAAGGTTTCAAACTGCCTTTGGCGCCGGTCGCCAGCGCTGCACCTTCCACAATCCGTTCGGCCTTTTGATAGACGTCCTCCAGCACCGGCGCAGAAGCCGCGCGCAAGTAAAATTTCGCTTTGGCATAATCCGGCACCGTGTTAGGCGCGTCACCGCCATTGGTGATAATGCCATGAATGCGCACATCGGACGGCAGGTGCTGGCGCAGCGCGTTGATGCCATTGTAAAACTGGATCAACGCGTCCAACGCATTGATGCCCTTTTCGGGCGAACCGGCCGCATGGGTTGCCCGGCCCCAAAATTCAATATCCACCGGTGCGCAACCCAGGGTCTTATAGGTCAGAAAATGTGCGTTCGCCCCCGGATGAACGCACAACGCCGCGTCGACGTCCGTGAAGAAACCTTCTCGCACAAAACTGCCCTTGGCGCTGCCGTTCTCGCCGCCTTCCTCTCCCGGGGTACCATAAACGCGCACTTCGCCGCCAACCTCGCCAATCACCTGTTTCAGTGCAGCCGCGGCCAGCAATGAGGTTGCACCAAAAAGGTTATGACCGCAACCATGCCCCAACCCGGCCAACGCGTCATATTCAGCCAGAAAGGCCAGCGTCGGCCCGGGTTTTCCCGAGCGATAATAAGCGGCGAACCCTGTCCGGTGTCCCGCCACATCGACCTCAACCTGGAATCCTTCATCGATCAACTGCTGCGAAAGCCGTTCACAGGCAAAGAACTCATAGTTGCTGACCTCCGGATTTTCATGGATATCCAGCGCAATTTTCTTGTACACATCACCACCAGTGTCGGCGAATTGAATGATTTTTTCTCTTCGAGCCATCTGTATTCCTGTCCTTTTCTCAGCCAAAATTTTCATTGTCGTCACAATATACAAAATGATCCGGCGCAACCTCCCGCAGACGGCATTGCCCCGCCTCCGGCCTGCGCGTGTACGGAATGCGCTTCCGCTTCCGTTCGGAAACCGGATCCGGCAGCGGAATAGCCGAAATCAGGCTGCGCGTATACGGGTGGATCGGACGGCGGTAAATTTCTTCCGACGGGCCGACTTCCACCAGTTTCCCCTTGCACATCACGCCCATGCGGTCGGAGATATAACGCACCATCGACAGATCATGCGCGATGAAGAGATAGGTCAGTCCTTTTTTCTCCTGCAGTTCTTTCAACAGGTTCACAATCTGAGCCTGAATAGAGACGTCCAGCGCCGAGATCGGCTCATCACAGACAATGAAGCGGGGCGCCAATGCCAACGCACGGGCGATTCCGATCCGCTGACGCTGCCCACCGGAAAACTCATGCGGGTAGCGCGTCATGTGTTCCGGATGCAGCCCGACCGTTAGCAGTAATTCCGCCACCAGATGCTCCCGATCCCCGTTGTCACGGGCCAGGCCATGCACATCCGGCCCTTCCGCGATAATGTCCTTCACTTTCTTGCGCGGGTCCAGCGAGGCGTAGGGATCCTGAAAGATGATCTGCGCTTCCCGCCGGAAACGCAGCAGGTCCTCCCGTTTGCGGATTTTGGTGATATCCTGTCCTTCATAGCGGACCCTCCCGGAGGAAATGGAGAGCAGCTTGACAATATATTACCTGATAGTGTTAAACCTACAGTAGTAGAAATGAATCCTCCATTTTCAAGTACAGAGAGAATGAAAGGCAAAAATAATAC
>CALCQT010000459.1 GCA_937894825.1 uncultured Anaerolineaceae bacterium | reverse complement strand
GCAAAGTCAGGGATGGCTCATTGGTATGTATGATCGCAGCCGGCATTGGCTACGTCTGGGCTTCCACCTGCCTGCGCTGGGGCGAGTTCAAAGCGTAAATGATCAGGATGTCAAAAGTATTAAACTGTATCCCTTGTAGGGGATGATCGCCCCTACGTGCGAGATCGTTAATAAACAAAATGGTACTTTTGACACCGATATCCTGAATTAGGAGATGATGAACCATGACTGATTATCGTAACAAACGGATCTCTGTGGAGCAGGCGCTTGCCATGGTCCAAAGCGGTGACAACATCACCGTGGGAATGGCGGGGGCCGAACCGGTGGAATTTTTGGGAAAACTGCATACCATTGCGGACCGCGTGACCGACGTCACCATCAGCAGCTGCCTGAACACCGCTCCCGGCGAATACCTGAATGAACAATACCTGCAAAAGGCTTTTTTGCTGGATTCCTGGTTCTTTTCCCCCACACTGCGCAAATTGCAGCATACCGGGCGGGTTTCCTATATTCCCAATCACCTGCACCTGGCGGGCTTTAAGCGTAATTTTCACCGCAAAACGAATATCTTTATCGCGTCCGCTTCGCTCCCGCTGGAGGATGGGAAAATCCGTTTCAGCTGCGGCAATGTGTATGAGGAAGAAATTGCCCGCCAGGCGGATATTGTGATTCTGGAAGTCAGCCCGAATATCCCCTATATGCTGGGCGACAACTACCTGGATCTGGACGAAGTGGATTACATCATTGAAGCGGATTATTTTCTCCCCACCATTCCCGATGTTTCTCCCAGTGAAAAGGATGAGATTATCGGAAAATATATCGCAGAACGCATCCATGACGGCGATTGCATCCAGATTGGCATCGGTGGTATTCCGAACGCGGTGTGTGAACAGCTTGCCGGTAAAAAAGATCTCGGCGTTCATACCGAAATGATGACTACCGGCATCATGAAGCTGATACGTCTGGGCGTTATCAACGGCAGCAAAAAACAAATTAACAAAGGGAAAGCAGTCTGCGCTTTTGCGCTGGGGAATCAGGAAATGTATGAATTCATGCACAATAACCCGGACATTCTTGTGAGCCGCGGCAGTTGGGTCAATGCACCATACGTGATTGCCCAAAACAAAAACCAGGTTTCTATTAATACCTCCATTGAGGTGGATCTTACCGGCCAGTGTTGCTCCGAGAGCGTGGGGAATATGCAGATATCCGGCACCGGCGGTCAGTCGGACACTGCCGTCGGCGCTCAGCGTTCCGAGAACGGGCGTTCGTTTATCGCGCTTTATTCCGCTGCTGCCGTGAAAAACCGCGAAACCGGCGAGGTGGAGGAAGTCTCCAAAATTGTTCCCACCCTGCGCCCGGGTGCGGCGGTGAGCCTGAGTCGCAATGACGTTGATCATGTGGTGACGGAATACGGCTGTGTATCACTGCGCGGTACCACGATTCGGGAACGTGCTGAACTGCTGATCTCTATCGCGCACCCGAAATTCCGTGAATATTTGACACAGGAAGCGGCGAAACTTTTGTACTGGCTGTAAGGCTGCCCGTAAAGACTGCCAATAGATTGATGGAAGAAGGAAAAGATGCCCTATTTTGTTTTTGACGGTACCGAAATGTATTACGAAGATCACGGCAAGGGTGCGCCGCTGCTGATTCTTAACGGTATTTTTATGTCCTGCGCTTCCTGGACAGCATTTTTGCCCGCCATTGAGAAGACAAATCGACTTTTATTGCTGGATTTGCTGGATCAAGGCAAAAGCGGCAAAATGCAGCGGGAGTATACGCAGGATGTCCAGGTGGAAGCCGTTGCGGCGTTTTTACGGCATCTTGGCCTGGAAAAAGCGCATGTGATGGGGATCAGCTACGGCGGTGAGGTGGCGATGAAGCTGGCCGCCCGTTATCCTGCGTTGATCGACAAGCTGATCCTGTCCAACACGGCAGCCTATACCTCTCCCTGGCTGAAGGATATTGGACATGCCTGGGAATACGCCTTCAAAAGCTATGACGGGCATCAGTTCTTCAAGACCTGTATCCCGATGGTGTACTCCCCAAAATTTTATGAAGAGAATTATGCCTGGGCCAGTGCGCGGGAAGAGGTTTTCGTGAAGGCGTTTGGCAGAGACGTCTATGATGCCTTTGCGCGGCTCACCCGCTCGGCCGAGCAGCACGATGCGCGGGAAGAACTGGGGAGCATTACGGCTCCAACGCTGGTGATTTCCTCCCAGCATGACTATATAACACCACCGCATCAGCAGGAAGCGCTTGTACGGTCGATTCCCGGTGCGGCGTATGTGATGGTGCCGGATGCCGGTCATGCGCTGATGTATGAGAAACCGGCGGCGTTCATCGCTTTGGTTTTGGGTTTTATCAACACCCCTACGGATATCCGGGTGTTGTAATCGCGGCAGTTGTTTGCCGCTGGACGAATCGTTGCTTGAAATGACGAAAAAAGAAAATGGAGATTTGTTTTTGATATGTCAACACGCTTAGATGGAAAAATTGCTTTGGTAACCGGCGGTTCCGCCGGAATCGGCGCGGAATGCTGTAAGCGGTTTGCAAGCGAAGGCGCGAAGGTGATCGCCGCCGATATGAATCCTTTGTCGTATGAGGATGCGAATGTTGAATACATGCAGCTCAATGTGACGGATGTGGAAAATTGTTCCAGTGTGGTGGATGCGGTCGTGAAGAAATATGGCCGGATCGATATCCTGGTGAACAATGCCGGTATCACGCGCGACGCGCTGGTGCAGAAAATGACCGATGATATGTGGAATCTTGTGATCGATGTCAATCTGAAGGGTGTGTTCAATCTGACGCGCCTGGTCGGTCCGTTGATGATGACGAACAACTATGGCTCCATCATCAATATTTCGTCGGTGGTAGGTGAGTATGGCAATATCGGACAGACAAACTATGCCGCCACCAAGGCTGGCGTGATCGGCATGAGTAAAACCTGGGCCAAAGAGTTTGCCCGCAAAGGCGCCAATGTGCGCTGCAACGCCATCGCTCCCGGCTACGTGATGACCGATATTCTCAAGACAGTCCCGGAAGATTTGCTGGCAAAATTTGCGAGTATGACAATGCTTGGCCGCCTGGGCCAGCCGGAAGAGATCGCAAACGCGGCCCTTTTCCTCGCCAGCGACGAATCCAGTTATGTTACCGGGCACGTGCTCTCGGTTAACGGCGGTATGCGGCTTTAATTTAAACTGCGGGGATTAAAAAGCAGGCGCAACATAATGATGGTATGGGATTGAAGCCGGAATTTTTTATCAAACGACACACTTTGTAGGGGAGCGCATTGCGCTCCCGTTGGGCTGAAAGCCCAATCATGAACGATATTGTTCAGAATGGCGGGGATAAAATATGCGGATGGTGCGGTTTGCGCTTATGGCGCAACAGGAGAGCAATGCGCTCCCCTGCGGCAAACGGCGCCCCTTCTTTTTGACGCCCGAATCAATAAATATGCCTGTTTTTTTCAGTCATGCAATGGAGACGGCGCGTTTATTGCTGGCCGTCCGGGCTGTCCGGGTTTTCCGGGGCTTGCGGAAGAATACCGCGTTGGATGATATACAGGGTTTTTTTCACATGGTCGCGAATGTTCTGCATCGACAGACGATTGGCAATACTTTGAAAAATAAACACATCGGTGACCAGGTGCACGCACAGGTCAGCCAGCGCGGAGGTGTCTATCTTTTGGTCGATCAATCCTCTTTCCTTATCAAACTCAATGGCCACGAGAAAAAGCTCTTTATACCGGGTCTGCAACTGGATGATTAACCCATAAGAGACGCCTTTCGAATGTCCATACAATTGTTTACCCAACTCAATATGGGTGGGATGCTGCAGGAGGTATTCGCTGTCGCGCAGGTAAAAGTCCTCAAAGAATTCGATAAAAGGCGCTTTCTTGTAAAGTGCAAAGGCCGGCCTTACTTTTTCGGATCTGCGGGCGCGCAGCGTGTCAAAAACGAACACATACATGTCTTCTTTGTTCGGAAAATACTGATAGAGACTCCCGCGGGAAATACCGGCATCCGCGACAATATTGGACAAATTTGCCTCTTGTACATTGCGCTGGCCAAATTCTTTAACCGCGGCGGTTAAAATCCGTTCCTGTTTTTCCGGTGACAGATTGAGAAAGGTCTGACTCGGCATGCTGTTTTTCCTACCTTTATTTTTCACAAGGCGCATGGTCGCAGACGCCCGATTGCCCATATTATAGTATGGTTTTTCCCGCGTTTTTACGACCTTTATTATAAAAAAGGAGTTTATGATGAAAAAAGTATATATTGTTGCGGCCAAACGCACCGCGGTCGGCAGCGTTAATGGTGCATTGTCCGGCATACCGGCGCCCGCTTTTGCGGCGGATGTCATCCGCGATATTCTTCGGCAGACAAACTTCCCCGCTGCTGAGTTGGATGAAGTGATTGTCGGCAATATCCTGCCGGCCGGTTTGGGCCAGGGTCCCGCCCGGCAGGCATCGCTCAAGGCAGGCGTGCCGGAAACGGTGCCGGCATACAGCATTAATATCGCCTGTGGTTCAGCCATGAAGGCGGTGATGAATGCCGCCACTGCCATTATGGCCGGCGTGGGACATGCTTACATCGCGGGCGGTACCGAAAACATGAGCATGGCTCCTTATTTGATCCCGGAGGCTCGCCAGGGGCTGCGTATGGGTAATAAGGAAATTGTCGACCACATGGTCAACGATGCACTGACGGATGCGTTCAACAACTACCACATGGGGATCACGGCTGAAAACGTGGCGGAAAAACACGGCATCACCCGGGCGGAGCAGGACGCTTTCGCGATCAAATCCCAGGAAAAGGCTATCGCCGCTGTGGACGCCGGTAAATTCAAAGCGGAAATCACCCCGGTTAAAGTAAAGATACGGCGGGACGAAGTGCTCTTTGACACGGACGAGTACCCCAACCGCACCACTTCGCTGGATAAACTTGCCGGGCTGCGCGCCGCTTTCAAACAGGACGGCACCGTCACCGCCGGCAATGCGTCCGGTATTAATGATGGCGCGGCGTTTTTGTTTGTGGTGAGCGAAGACGCGCTGGAAAAGTATCATTTGACCGCCATTGCGGAGTTGGTTGGCTTTGGACAGGGCGGCGTGGATCCCGCGGTGATGGGCCTGGGCCCCGTCCCGGCCATCGCGGCTGCGTTGAAATTTGCCGGGCTCGCCCTGGCGGATATGGATTTGCTTGAATTGAACGAGGCCTTTGCCGCGCAGTCTTTGGGTGTTGTCAAAGAACTGGCCGCCGCGCACGGCGTCTCGGAAGCGGACATTCTTGCCAAAACGAATGTAAACGGCGGCGCGATCGCGCTGGGTCACCCCGTGGGGGCGTCAGGCGCGCGCATTGCCGTCACCTTGCTGCACCTGATGCAGAGCCAAAATTCCGAATATGGTCTGGCTGCGCTGTGCATTGGCGGCGGCATGGGGACCGCGCTTATTTTCCGCAAGATATAGTATAAAGAAAGAATAAAGAATGGGAATGATGACGTTGGGAAATCCCATTCATGAAAGGAAAAACCTGTGAAACAATATCCTGTGCTTACCACCACGCTGCCCGGCGGCGAAGAACTTGCCTATCGCATCGCGGGCACAAGCGGTAAAACGGTTGTGCTGGTGCATGGTAACATGAGCTCTTCCGTACATTGGCAGCCTACCATGGAGGCGCTTGAGAACGACTATATCGTTATCGCGCCCGACCTGCGCGGCTTTGGCGACAGCAGTTATCTTGCGGGGTTTGATTCTCTGCGGGAACTGGCGGATGACCTGCTTGCGTTTTTAGACCGGATGGAGATTGGTCCCTGTACGTTGGTGGGCTGGTCCACCGGCGGCGGAATCATCATGGAGATGGCAGCCAGCCGTTCACAACAGATTGAGAAGATCATTCTGCTGGAATCGGTGCCTCCGACGGGATACCCGATGTTCAAAAAAGATGAAACCGGCGCGCCGATTCACGATCAGCCGCTGACCACCCGCGAAGAAGTGGAAAATGATCCGATCCAAGTGCGGCCGGTGCTGAATGCTTATGCAGCCGGCGATCGCGAATTTATGCGTGCGACCTGGAATGCGGTGATTTACAATCTGAGGCAGCCACCCGCAGAGGATTATGAGCTGTATCTGGACGCCATCATGAAGCAGCGCAACCTGGTGGATATCGACTATTCGCTGGTGGTCTTCAACATGACGAATGACCCGACGCCGGCAGCCAAAGGCAGCGGCCGCATTAACGACATCCAATGTCCGGTTGTCATTTTGCATGGGGAAAAGGACCTGGTGGTTCCCTTCAGCTGGGCGGAAGGGACATTGGCCGCTTTCGGCAATCGGGCGAAGCTGGTCCCGCTTGCCGGTTGTGGTCACTCGCCAATGACGGACGATCCGGAGCTGTTTTTCTCCGTATTGAAAGCGCAGCTTGTCTGATATTTGTAAACAGGTCTACTTTTGAGAAATGTTGATATTTTTTACGCGCATTGCGCGTAAAAAATATCAACAAATATGTCATGTCGTTCGATTTTTGACATCCCTGCCGATTTTTATTGATCCTCTTTGGGGTCTTCCGCTTCCGGTGTATCCGCTTTCGGTTTGCGGGTGGATTTCCGTTTCGGTTTAGCCGGTTCCTCTTCGGATTCTGCAGCGTCTGGCTCAGGCGTTTCCGCGGCAGACGTCTCTTCAGTGAGTAGTGGCTCATTGGCGGCGGCTTCAAGCGTCGTATTTTCTGTGGCTGTCGTGTCCGCTTCTTCAGCTTCAACCGGCGTGACGACAGACGTTTCCGGAGGCACGATTTCGTTTTGCTCAGCACTGTTGTTCGCTTCTTCGGCCTCAACCGGCGGAGTCACAAGCGTTTCCGAGATCACGGTTTTGATTTCTTCGGCATGGTTGTCCGCCTCAGGCGCATTCGCGGCGGCCCCATCTCCTTCCGCCTTCGGCGTCTCAGCTGGCAGAGCTTTAGCCGGGTCATTCTGCGCGGCGGGGTTCTGGGCGATTTTTGACAGCCGGATCTCTTCCGGGATGCCCGGACTGCGGTCGTTTTGCCGCGGATTGGAACCAAAGAATCTGGGCTTTTGCGCGGACTTCAGCATCTCGCTGACTTCCCGCGCCTGGTTAATCTGAATTTCCCCCTGTTTTTCGCTGTTTATCTTGCGGATCCAATAGGCCACGAATCCGATTGCCAGAAGGAGGATAATGGGAATCACAATAAACATAAAATTCTCCTGTTCGTTTATTCCCGGAGCACGTCCAGGATGTCGTTTGAAAACCGGTTGAACCGCCAGGGAAAATCAGCCATGATCGTTTTAAGTTCATTTTTGTCCCGCGGTTTTTTCATCGCAATTCTTTCGAGAACATCTTTGGGCAAAATCACATCGGAAGGCACGTCAAATTGGAGCCCAACGGTTTTCCGCCAGGTTTTCAATAATTCTCTCAGGTTTAATGAGGCGGCGGAAGGTTTGGGCGGGTGAACCGGCCGTTCCAGGTCCTTGATGGTTTTGCTTTCTTCAATGACGTTCAGGATCGCTTTCCCATGTTTCTGGATAAGCCCTTTGCGCAGCCCCTTAAATTTAGCGAGCTGAGGAAGCCTTTTGGGCTGTTCGATGGCCAGGGCCAGAAGCACTTCATTTTGCATCACCTTGAACGGCGGCAGGTCGCTCTTTTTGGCGATCTGCTCCCGCAGATGACACAACCCCTGCAGCGCGGCAGCCTGTTCAAAGGTCAGATCCCGGTTGTTGCCGGCGGCTTTCCACCAATGGATCTCCAGCGGATGCCCGGCCGCGGGGGAAACTTTACAGACCTGTTCAAAATCCTCCTGAGCCAGGGCAAAAAGTTCCCGTTCGATCAATTCCTGCTCCAGCCGGTCTCGCAATTCAAGCAGATAGCTGGTATCCATTGCGGCATAGAGCAGCATGTTCTCCGATAAAGGACGAACGCCCCAATTGGCTTTCTGGAATTTCTTGTCCAGCAGAATTCCGAACTCCTGTTCGATCAGCGCGCCCAGGCCGATCTCTTTTCTGCCGAGAATACGGGCGGCGATCATGGTGTCAAAAATATTGTTGAATTCGAAGCCATAATCCCGCTTCAGGCACATAATGTCATATTCGGCCGCGTGAAAGACTTTCTGGACCGAACGGTCTCTGAATAGCGGATCGAGCTCGGAAATGTCCCCCAGAACGAGCGGGTCGGCGATAAAATTTTGCTCGCTATCGGAAAGTTGGATCAGGCATACTTTTTCATAATAGACGTAGAGGCTGTCCGATTCGGTGTCCACGGCGACAGCGGGCCGCTGTTGAAGGATTTTCACGGCTTCGGAAAATGGCGCCGGTTCATCCAAATAGCAGATTTTCTGTGACTTGATGACAATTTCCATGCTCAGAATTATAACGCAGCGCTCGGGCGGAAAAATCCGGTTATCGTAAATTGCGTGCAAAACCGGAAAAATCGCTTTTTGAGCGAAATGAGCGTCTTTGATTTGCTGAAATTGTATTCCCGGCTCCGTCGGCTCAAAATGGGCGGCCAGGCCTGTTTATAATTGGAGGCAGAGCGGAACGCCTCGGGACTCAGGGGGAATTCTGTTCAAAAAATGAAATTCGGAGGGTTAAAATGAAAAGCTATCGCAAAGAACTGTGGATGCAGGTGCCGGGACGGCGCGGTTTTGTCAACATCACACCGCAGGTGGAAAGCGCGCTGCGAGAGAGCGGCGTCCGGGAGGGTCTGGTGCTGGTCAACGCCATGCATATTACGGCGTCGGTTTATATCAACGACAATGAGTCGGGCTTGCTGCATGATTATGAAGGTTGGCTGGAAAAGCTGGCGCCGCATGAACCGGTGTCCGGGTACCGGCATAATGACACCGGTGAAGATAATGCGGATGCGCACATGAAACGCCAGATTATGGGGCGCGAGGTTGTGGTGGCGGTCACGGACGGGCGGCTGGATTTCGGTCCCTGGGAACAAATATTTTATGGCGAGTTTGACGGAAACCGCCGCAAACGGGTCCTGATCAAGATCATCGGCGAATAAGGCCGGCGGATCATTCACTGATAAACAGCCCTGCTTGACAGAAATAGAAAATAAGTTCTATAATAGAGGGCATGGAAACAAGTTTGGCGCCGAGCATTCAGATTCCGCTGCCGCATGGCCTGACCATGCTCTGCGGCGCGCATGCTGTGGCCGGCCCGATGCTGGACCTTTGTGCACAGATCGCGCTGACCCGGACACTGCGCATTCTGGACTGCGGGAATCGCAGTGACATGTACTATGTGGCGAAAGAACTGCGCTTTTTGACGCGCGACCCGGCCGCCGCATTGATGCGCATCTGTCTGTCGCGCGCCTTCACCTGCTATCAGACTGCCGCGCTGTTGGAAAACACGCTGGGCCTGCGGGAAACGCCGATTTTCGTGTTTGATCTGCTGACCACCTTTCTGGACGAGAGTGTTTCACTGCGGGAAGCCGAGCGGCTGATGACGCTGTGCCTGACGCATTTGCGGCAGATGAGCCTGGAAAATCCGGTTTTGGTCGGGATCCGCCCATTGGCAGCATCCACAGAAGCGCGGGCCGGGTTGCTGGAACAGGCGCGGACCGCCGCGGATCAATGGGTTGTGAAGGAAGAGCCGGGACCTCCGGCGCTCCCGAATGTTTCAGATGAAATTCAATTGCCATTATTTTAAGACGTAGCTACACGAGGAGACGAATATGGGCAGGACACTCCGTTCCGCGACACAAACCTGGATGGAAGAGGAAAAATCACTGGCGCGTTTTGTGCGGGCCTTGCGCAAGGAAGATCAGCGCCTGATGGCCGAACTTCTCAACCTGTCCCGACTGCATATCGCCGAAGCCTCCTATGCCAGCAATTTATATCCGATGGATGTCTATCTGATCTCCATGCTGCTGGAAGTGTTTAAAAAATTCCGTCGAACCGAAGATATGGTCGCACTGCTCTGCCAACGGATGGGGATTGAACCCCCGTCCGGCACCGAATTGCCGGAGATGCCGGATATTTTGGGGCTGATTGCCGCCCTGGAGGAAGGGGAGTAGTCGGTGTGGAATCGCAGGCGCGCGGCTGGCTGCTGGACCTGTATGAAGACGAGCAGGATGGCGTCCGGCTCTGGTTCATTTTGGACGATCATTCGCGGATCTGCCTGCACTGGCCGTTGCCGGTCACCTTTTACGTTTTTGGCCCCCCTGAACGGCTGCATGCAGTCTGTCTGGCGGTGCGCGGCGCGGCGGGATTGATCCGCCAGTCCCGGGCGGAGAAGACAGATGTCTTTAAACCCGAACCGCTGTCCGTATTGCGGCTGGAGATGGATAATCCGGTTCGGCAGCGCCGTTTATTTCAACAGTTAAAGCAGAAATTTCCGGACTTAATTTATTATGACGCCGATTTGGGCGTGCATATCCATCACGCGGCGAAACACGGGACCTTCCCCATGGCGCTGTGCGATTTACGGTATGATGCGGAGACTGGGGAACTGTTCAATCTGGCGGTGCGCAACGAGCGTTGGGACATTTTCCCACTGGAGCCGCCGCTGCGGGTCCTTTCCATCCGTCCGGATTGCGATCCGAAAAAAAAGGACCCGGTTGCGCTGATTTTTGAGCAGGCCGGGCATGGACAGGTGCTGCGGATGCGCGAGCCGGACCGGCTGATGGAGCGGCTCAACACGCTGATCCGGAAGACGGATCCGGATCTGATCCTGACGGAATGGGGTGACGACTGGCTGTTCCCGCTGCTGCATCCCGATTGATCAGGAGTGGAATATTGGTTTTCTCTTCGAAGGTCTGCAG
>CALCQT010000458.1 GCA_937894825.1 uncultured Anaerolineaceae bacterium | reverse complement strand
GGCGAAGCGGTCGATTTCGGTGAGCCGGGATGAGTTGTAAATAAAATAACGGATTTTTGTCCCATATTCCTCAGCGAAATGGTCTTCGGTGATCTGGAAGGATTTATAAACCCCTTCGCGAATCGCGATGCTGGGTACTACAATGATGAACTTGCTCCAGCCATAGCGCTTATTCAGCTCATACATGGTCTTAATGTAGGTGTAGGTTTTCCCGACGCCGGTTTCCATTTCAATCGTCAGGTTATATCGCCCATCCAGCGCCTTCGACAAAGGAATTTGATTGGTACGCTGAATCTTTTGGATGTTCTCCAGGATGATGGCGTCGGTCAGCTCGGGAACAATGGGATGATTGCCGAACCCGGTCGCAGCGCCCATGGTACGAAAGTCGAATTGGCCTTCCGGCGCGGGTCCCTGATCGATCATGTAACTGGCGGAAAAGGCTGGCTGTCCGGCGAAAACGTCACACACCGCCCGGGCTGCGTCCGCCTGGAATTTTTGCTGCCTGAATTGGATTTTCATGCGTCCTCGGCTCCCATTCGTATATCTTCCTGCTCATAATAGTAGGAATAGTCTATCCCTTTCATAAACATTTCCCGATCGTTTATTTTGTCTGTCAAAGCGGCGTACAGCAGCGCTTTGATTGGCATGGAATCCGATACGCTCTTTTCCATCGCGCTCAGATATGCTTTCTTGTTGATCAGGCTCCAGTCCACACACAGTTTCAGGTTCTTTTTCAGCATCAGATCAATCCAAATGCGTGTACTTCTCCCATTTCCTTCCAGAAATGGATGAGCAACGTTCATCTCCACATACTTTTCCGCAATTTCATCAAAAGTGCTTTCAGGCATGGCTTCGATCTTTTTCAGCGTTTCCGGCAGAAAACGTGCCAGGGCGAATTGAAAACCGCCTTTTGCGATGTTGCGCGTCCTGATCTGTCCGGCGAAATCATAAAGCCCGCCAAACAAATAGCCGTGAATTTGCTGCAAGCCTTTCACAGTGCCAACTTCGATCGTCTCAAGAAGAGAGCTGTCAAAAAGGGCATAAGCCTTGGATTTGCTCTTTCCGTCAATGGTTTCATCGCTGTAGGTAAACCATTCGATAAACCGATTGGCTTGTTTGCTCGGAAAATTTTTTGCCAGTTCGATAATCCCTTGATGATCTAAGGTATCTGTTAAATACATCTTGCCGTCGGCAGCCGTCAACTTCAGTTGGTTAGTACGGCTAACCAACTGACTGTTTTCTTTCTTTAGCTTTGTCTTTAGATACTTCCAATAATTTCTGTTTTTGCGATAATCTTCTTCGCCCCGCAGAACGCCGACGACGTCCAAAACTGAAAACCACCATTGGGATTTTTCGTCACGCCAAACAGCGCGCACTTCCTGATCATTAAAAAAACGAATGGATAGTTTGTTCATCTAGTTCACGCTATTTGCCGCATTATGCCTGCCATTGCGGGTTTTTCGGTTGGATTCAGTTATCTGAAAAATTCGGATAACTGAATCCACCTGTAATTCGTTATCGAGGAACATTTTTGTGGTATGAGGATTAATTGTGCATAAATCCGCATCATATAGTACGACCATCAGATCACCTTGATTCTGGTCTCAGGCGCGATAAGGCTGAATATCTCCTCGATATTGATCTTTTCCGGGCTGCTTTCGAAACTGCTGTCGCGGAAGACGGCCCGCAGCGGGCGGCGGACGGCTATTTCACGGATGACTCGCTCGCTGATCCGGTCGGCGAAACAAGCGATTAAATCGCCGTCATTGTAGGTATGCAGTGTGACGCCATCGAATTCCTCTCGCGCGTGCGGCAGCGAGAGCGGCAGCCCCCACTCCAGCAGACAGCCGTAAAGCAGGTCCATATCGCTGCGGTCTTCTTTAATATTGGATTCCAGTTTGGTGAGCAGATCCTGGCGGTAGGCGCCCGCACCATAATAGACGTCTTTCATATTGCTGTCGTCCAGTTTCAGGACGCGGAAGCCGATATCTGGGACTTTTTTCGGTTCCTCATCCAGTTTTAATTGGAGGTTCTGCGCCTCGACCTCGGATTTAATCTTTTCGCCGGCCCGCCGGATGCGTTCCTTACCGATCTCACAGATCGTCGTATAGCCCGCTTTGTAGGCTTCGGAGTTTTCATCCGTTTTTTCAGGGAGTTGCACCATAATGAATTTCCGATTGCCGCCGTCTTCGGCGTTGAGTTGCATGACGGCGTGGGCGGTGGTGGCGGAGCCGGAAAAGAAGTCGAGGAAAATATCATTCCTATCATCATTTGTCGGTTCGGTGCTTTGTTCTATAAATAGCTTAATTAAATTTACGGGTTTGGGAAAATCGAAATATTTTCCTGATAGAATGTCAGTGGCCTCTCGTGTTCCATTTGTTGTGAAGCCAACAGTTTCTGAATCAAGCCATGTTGAAAGACCAGTGACCGAATTTCGTAATTCAGACAAGAACTTTTTTTCTCGAGGGCGACCTTCTATAGTGGAAGGAAATAAAATACGCCCTTCTAAAATCATCTTGTCAACATTCTCTTTGCTTTTTGACCAACCTCGGTTCGGATTGGGAGGATATAAAATACCTGTGTTTGGTTCGACAATATCATAGTGAAGGTTTGGTCTTTGTGTTGCTGTCGCTAATCCTGATAAGTCAATACTTGCCCATGGCCCGCGAGGATCATTGTCAGGGTTCTTGTATTTCGATTCATCAATATTACGTCCATTGAGCCGAGCTAATATTGATTTCCCATATGCGACGATATACTCATTATCAACCGAAATCCTTGTAAAATTTCTATTGTCGGCGGTTTGCCTTCGATGCCATTGAAACGCTCCTAAAAAGAACACATTTCCAAAAACCTCATCGCATATTTTTCGCAGTTGGGCGACTTCACTATCATCAATGCTGATAAAAATCACACCGTCTTCCCGGAGCATGTTCCTTGCCAGAGCGAGACGCGGATACATCATACTACACCAATCTGAATGGAAGCGCCCGTTACTTTCCGTATTTCTGACCAAACGTTCACCGTCTTCATCGGTTATACCAGCCTCGTCATCATACTCATCCCGGCTTTTGGTGAAGTCGTCGCGATAAATAAAGTCGTTACCGGTGTTATAGGGCGGATCAATGTAGATCATCTTTACTTTGCCGAGATAGCTCTCCTGCAGCAGTTTGAGTACGTCGAGGTTGTCCCCTTCGATATACAGGTTTTCGGTGCTGTCCCAATTTTTGCTTTCCTCAATGCAGGGACGGAGCGTTTTGCGGATGGGGCGTCCTACTTCGACGACGGCTTCGCGCTTGCCCACCCAGGTGAATTCGTAGGCTTCGTCTCCCGCGACTTCATCGCCCAGTACCGTGCGGAGCATGTCAAAGTTGATGGCGCGCTGCAAGGTGCCGTTTTCGTCTCGCCGTTCGGTGACGACATTCGGGAACAGCGCTGCGATTTTCTCGATGTTCTGTGCGGTAAGGTCCGGGGTTTCAAATTTCATTTTATCGGATTTATTCATTGGTGTTGTCTTTCTTGTTGACTCTTGCGGAACGAGCCGATTTCACTTATTGCTGCTTTTAATACTTGAAAGCAAATTAGTGCTGTTTGCTTGTCTGGAAAAAACTGCGTACACATCTGCTCATATGGATGGATATAATTTCTAAAATCCCGAACCACATGGCTGAATTTTTTAACATCTTGTTTCAATAAACCAACCTCGGATGCAATATCTATAAAGTTACTTAGCGTCCAGTCCTGGAACTTTCTGACTTTACCTGATTCTTTGTCTTTTGGAGCAGAAGCTGCTTGATTAAATTGCTGAGGGTATTTTAAAGCCATATCCAATAGCATACCTTCCAAAACGCTTCCGATTAATATGATTGACGCCTGCGATGCTCCGTTCGCAATACAGATTTCGATTTCCTTGAGTCTTAATTTTATAATATCGTTTAGATTTGAGTCCAAACCCATTGAATCGACGTTAACATTGAAAGTTTGTTTGAGAAATTCGTCTTCCTTAGTTTCGGGATGATTTCTTTTTTCGCTGTCAACGACTACTTTGTCAAGCCGTTTGAAAGTAATTATGTCGTTGTCACGGACAACAGACCATTTATCAAAGGCCAAATATTGATTGAAATCGGTAATCAATGAATCCAATTCATTTATTCGCCCGACATAATTTACAACTGCGAAAGTATTTCGAATGCACTTGTCCATCTCAGGCGTACCGTTTATTGTGTTTAACTTTTCATCTGTGAATACCCATCTTGAGGGAAATCCTTGGCTGTAGTTATCGGTAGATCCGAGAGCATTGAAAAATGTGACAAGTTGGGAACCGCTACGATAATCAGGTGTGTTATCACCATTGATAATTATTCGAAGTTTTTCAAGTGCCTTTGCGTTTAAAAACATTATCCCAATTCCTCCAAATCGGCTATCAGCCGTTTCAATTCACGATTCAACTCCCCCTGCCGGTTGAACTACTTTTCATTGCTTGCCCGATTTTCTGTCACGGTAATTTTATTAATGTTTTGTACAGGTGTATCCAGAGCATCAAATTTCATCTTATCTATATCAGTTTTCTCCGGTATTGCTTTATTCTAATATATTGTCATTTCGAGCGTAGCGAGCTGCGCATGCACTTCGTTTGAAATCTTCAACCCCTATAATGAATCTAAATCCATCAACTGTAATGAGTATCCAATCGTTCTTGGTGTGGATTGGGATCCCAAATAATCTTTGAGGATTTCTCTTTCCGCTCACTGCGTTTGCTCCACTCGAAATGACAAACTGCCACCACTTCCATTTCGAAGACCATTGTCATTTCGAGCGTAGCGAGCTGCGCATGCACTTCGTTTGAAATCCTCAACCCCTATAATGAATCTAAAACCATCAACCGTAATGTGTATCCTATCGTTCTCAAAACCGATTTTAATCCCAAATAATCTTTGAGGATTTCTCTTTCCGCTCACTGTGTTCGCTCCTCTCGAAATGACAAACTGCCACCACTTCCATTTCGAAGACCATTGTCATTTCGAGCGTAGCGAGCTGCGCATGCACTTCGTTTGAAATCTTCAACC
>CALCQT010000457.1 GCA_937894825.1 uncultured Anaerolineaceae bacterium | reverse complement strand
CCGGCCGTTAAGCCACTGATGATGTACTTGGAGAAAAACAGGTAAGCAATGATAATTGGGACAATTGAAATTGCGATCGACAAATACAATGCACCATAATTCGTTTGATACAATCCCTTAATCATTGCAATCATTACCGGCATTGTATATTTTTTATTATCCGTCATCAGAATTAATGGACCAAGGTAGTTATTCCAACAGGATACAAAATTGAAAATACAGATCGTGGCGATTCCGGATTTTACCGTTGGGAATACAATCAAATTAAAAATCCCGAATTCTGAGCATCCTTCAATGCGGGCAGCTTCAATCATGGAATCCGAGACGCTTTGCTGAATGATCCCACGCAAAAAGAAAACGGCACTCGCATTGGCAATTCCCGGCAGGATAAAGGGGATGTAAGAATTCAGCAAACTCAATTTCAAATTAAGTTGATAAAAACCGATAATCCCAACTTGGCTCGACATCATCATCGATGCAAGCACTAAGCCAAAAAGGAATTTTTTGCCTTTGAAATTGTACTTTGCGAATCCAAATGCCGTGAGCGCACCAAAATAACCTGTAAAAAGCGTATACGGGACAGCAATTGCAATACTATTGCCGAAGCCTTGCCAAATATTGACCAGGCTCTGCATTTTCTCATAGTTTTCTTTGAGATTCTTTCCGATAATAAAATTTAACCGAGTAACGATTTCGAAACTGGAATGTGTACTGTTAACTATGACGAGATAAAACGGAACAATCGATAGTAACAATAAAACAATCAGAAAAGTATACATCAAGGGTTTTGATCCCCGAGTCATAAACCTAGTCTGCATAGGCTCCCGACTTTCCGCCACCACGCATAAAACGGAATGCGATAAGACTTAGGATTCCAATAATCAGAAATAGACCTGTAGAAATCGTAGCCGCATAACCATAATTGTGACTCCGGAATCCTTGGCTATACAAATACATCGATGTCGTAAGTATAGCTTTTTGAGGATCTCCTGCCATATTGGTAAGCGTAGCAGGGATGTCAAAAAGTTGCATGCCCCCGATAATTGAGGTAATTGTCATGTAGATCAGTGTAGGACGAATTAATGGCAATGTAATAGATTTAAAAGTCTGGAATTTCGTTGCCCCATCGACCATCGCGGCCTCATAAATATTCTTATCTATTGTTGTTATTCCTGCCATAACAATAATTGTTGTATAACCGAACCACATCCACCATTGAATATATGAAACTAACCCGGAAGTAAATGCCTTACTACTGAAAAAGCTGAACGGGGCACCTTTAACATTTAATGCAATTAAAATCTGATTAGCAACAGATTTATCACCATTGAATAAAAGATTAAACAGCAGACCGACCGAGGCTGCTGTGATCAAATTGGGAAGATAGTAGGTTGCCCGAAAGAATTTCATTCCCCTAATTCGATTAAATGTAAACAAGGCGGACAGTATTAATGCTGCGAGGATCTGCGGAATATAATTCATGAGCCAGATTCTCAAAGAATTCCATAGGGACAAAAAAAAGACCTTATCTGTAAGTAGACGATCAAAATTCCGGAAACCGATCGGTTGAGGCGGTATTAATCCGTCCCATTTCTGAAATGAAAGAAAAAAGGTATAAAGGATTGGATATAAACTAAAAATACAAAAGACAACCAAAAAAGGAGTTATGAAGAGATAACCATAAATGTTCTTCTTAAATTTATGTTTCGGGTTCGAGTTCCTCATTGCAAATACCTTTTTCGACAGATGCTCTATGAGTTTTCATAGAGCATCTGTTTTATTACCTTATTATTCGATTGTTAATTCAGGGTATGCAGTGACAACATCCTCTTTGAATTGTTGAATGGCTTCTTCTTTTGTAATGGCCCCTCCAGCGTAAGCCTTTGTTGCGGAAAGGAAGGCGGTATTGATCTGCCCATCGTAAGCCGTCATCAAATCGCTTGGGATTTTGGCCACCTGCTCATTGAAGAATTGGAATAAATTCTGTCCCGCCAATACTTCTTCGCCCTCATTTTGCGCCAGGGCTTCATCGGCAGACTTTAACGAAACATATTCACCATATTCTGCAGCGTATTTCTGCTGAGCTTCACTATCCAAAGTGACATATTCCAGAAATGCCCAAGCCAAATCTTTATTCGGACTATCTTTATAGATTCCAAGCCAGGTCCCACCTTTAACATAGGGAACCGGTCCCTCCGTTAAACCCCACAGGCCTTTCGTATTTACCGCAGAGGGTTTGATAACAAACTGATACCCCCAAGTAGGAAGAACATAACAAAACGTATCATCACTTTCAACTGCTGCGGTCCAACTAGGTGACCATGGGTCCGTATTTAGATCATAACCATTTTCAGCGATAATTTTTGCCATGTCCATAAAAGCAATCATTGAATCGTCCAGGATTAACTTTCCGTCAACTGCCCATGGTTGTCGGCGATTCGAAAACTGCATATTCCAAATATCCTGCCAACTGGCAAACATCTTAACATCGCCTGTTTCTTTCAGCATCTTCGCGACGTCCAGCATTTTTTCATTGCTGGAAAGCATTTCAGGCTTCTCCCGGTGCGGTTATGTATCGTCGAGATATTCTTTTGCAATATCACGACGATACATAACCGCACCGGGAGAAGCCTGCCAACTCAATGCACGAATCGCACCACTTGGATCTGTGCCTACACTGAGAACATATTCCCACATATCATCTATATATTGTTCAACAAGATAAGGTTCCGACCGCAAATCATCCCATAAGCCAGAATCGACAAGGTATTTCACATAATCCGACTCCCCGGTAAATATATCGGGAGCACCTTTTCCGCTGGCGACTGTAGGCGTCAATTTTGCTACAAAATCAGCATTGGGAATTACAGTTATGTTGACAGAAATATTTGGATATTTCTCATTGAATCCTTCTACAAACCTGCCTAATTCCTCGCCGGAGGACCAAATTGTTAATTCTCCGGAGAGTTCAGCGTCTGTTTCGTTCTGTGCGATAGCCGGTAAAGTCGAGCTTATTGTCACAAAAAGAAACATCACTACTACAGCACACAAAATATTCTTTTTCATTCTTCCTCCATATCTATATCAAATACAGTCAGAATTTCTCTTTCCGTATTTACTCCCGAATAACAGCGGTTGAATTTCCATCGAGCAATTCCGGCTCAACCAATTTCTTAATACTGCATTCATCACCATTAATTTGGTCCAACAACAATTCCGCAAGCATGGATCCAATCCTAAACACAGGTTGCTGGACAGTAGTGATTACCGGATTCGCTAAAAGTTGGTGACCAAGGCCATCGAATCCGACTATCGACAAATCCTTTGGGATCTCTTTCCCAAGGTCTCTTGCCGCACGAATTGCGCCCAGGGCGATCGTATCTGTTGCACAAAAGATTGCCGAAAATTTTTCTTCCTTCAACAATCTCAATGTGGCCTCATATCCCCCATTCGTGTTATTTATCGCATTGATCACAGAGTTACCAGGGATCGGTAAACCGTTGTCTTTAAAAGCTTTGTGATATCCCGCCAGTCGGTCAATAGTGTAGTCTTTATCCTCATCCACATTGATCATGGCAATTTTTTTATGTCCCAAATTTATTAAGTGGTCAACCGCCATTGAAGCGCCAGTAACGTTATTGACGTCAATACAATTTACCGAAAGCAATTCAGTATGCCCAAATAACACAATGGGGCGCTTGTTTTCTAAAGCATAGCGATAGAAGTCATCTATTTCATCCTTCAACAAACCGGTAATGATATACCCATCACAAAGATGTTTATGAGTACGATTTCGCAAAATCAAAAATGAATACATTTGTTTACTTAGCACTTCACTTATTCCAGTAATAAAGTGCATTGCGAAAGGGTTACTTAAATCGATACTTTCGGGAATATAAACATCAATGATGCCTGTCCGGCGACTTACCAGGTTTTTGGCTGCTATATTAGGCGTAAAGCCCAAAGCCTTCATTTCCTGTTCAACTTTATATCGGGTTGCAGGCTTAACCTTATCCGGCATATTTATTACACGGGACACAGTAATTACTGAAACTTTTGCCGCTTCAGCTACATCTTTCATTGTCGCCATATTTTCCCCTTAATGTTGTTAAAACAAGAATGATAGCGTTACCATTTTCGTTTTAACGATATCACTCGAATAAAATGTTGTCAATCTAACAAATTATTTTCGTCACTCCAAAATATGAAAAAAGTAATACATTTCTCTTGTTTTCTTATAGATCCGAAATTTTCGCAAAACTTGTCTCCATATGCTAGCACAGGCAATGTTTGGTAAAATTGAGAAAGCTTTTCTATATACTAAGATGAGGATCCAATGAAAATTGATTATAAAGAAACCACCAACGATCTTCTGACCCGCATTGATATTCATAACAAATATGGCGGCAAAGATATCGACAGTTGGATGCAGGACATTCTCAAGCTGCAGCCGGGAATCAAAATTCTTGATGTCGCCTGCGGCGGCGGGAAGCAATGTGTCTCTTTCCATCAGTATTTAAAGGGAAATTGCGCCATCACCGGCGGAGATGTCAATCAGGAACTGCTGGCTCAGGCCGCGCTGGAAAACGAGAAATTGGGAAATCCGTTCACGTTGTTGCCGCTGGACTTTGACAAACCGTTCCCCTTCGAAGACAATACATTTGATCTCGTCTCCTGCTGTTTCGCAATCTATTCGTCCGATATCCCGTTCACCATCCGCGAGATTCATCGCGTACTGAAACCGGGTGGACGCATCTTCACCACCGGGCCCATGCCGGACAACAAAAAAGTCTTCTACGACATTATCAAAGAAGCAACCGGCAAGCCGATCCCGCCGATGCCGGGCAGTTCACGTTACAGCAGCGAGATATATGGCGCCATCAAGGACACTTTCGCTTCAGTTGATACTGAGATTTTTGAAAACCCGCTCACTTTCAGTCAGACCGCGCCTTTTATCGCTTATACACGCGCGTCACTCGCGGAAGACCGCCGGCTTTGGACCTCCCTGTTCGCCGACTCCGCCGAATTTGAACAAGTGATGCAGCAGATTTTCCGCGTGGCGGATGAATGGCAGAAAAGAGACGGCAGCCTGGTCATGACCAAAGTTGTCGGTGGATTCATCGGAACAAAATAAATGAAAAATATGGTTTTTTACGGCAAGCGCGTCTGTTTTTTAGGCGCGCATCCGGATGATATTGAAATCGGCAGCGGTGCGCTGATCGCGCAGATCGCCGGAAAAACGGATATCCGCTGCGTGACTTTCTCGAACAATCAAAAGAACCCCGACCTCGGAAATCTGGTACAGGAACACTATGCCAGCATGGAAACACTTGGGATCGCGCGTGATCAGGTCATACTGATGGATTTTGAGACCCGCCGGTTTCAGCATCAGCGTCAGGAAATCCTGGAAGAAATGATCGCCATCCAACGCAGCTTTCAGCCTGAGATCGTGTTTGTCCACTCGAAAGCTGACATTCACCAGGACCACAAAACAGTGACGGAAGAGGCGCTAAGGGCCTTTCGCGGCACGACCGTGCTGGGATTTGACGTTATTCGCAGCAGTTATGGCTTTTTCCCTAATTTCCTGATTGCCGTGAACGAAGCGGAAGCGGATCGAAAAGTACTGGCGCTGCAGCAATACAAGACCTACGCAAAAAAATATTATTTTGATCCGGCTATTACGCGCGCCACACTGATCCGCAACGGCGCGCTTTGCGAACGGCAATACGCGGAAGGGTATGACATCCTGCGCATCGTGGCCGCATTCGGGCTCGAAAGCGAGCCGTAATCTTAAAAAACTGGGGCATCGGAGCGCGTCGCGCTGCACATACTACGTGCTCTTTGAATTTTTTACGTTCAAATTAAAGATGATTCGGGAGTCAAAAGTAGGATGAATCTTTTTTTACAACCGACCCTTGTAGTAGGGAACAGATTTTTATGAGAAAATGCGTTCCATCATGATATTTCTACTTTTGACACCCGAATCAAAAATAAACCTGCCATAATTTAATTCTTCGCCTATGAACCATTTTATTAAAAAAATCCAGCCGCTGATCCCAATCCTCTTTTTCATCCTGCTCTTTCTGGCCGGCTGGGTCCTGCATGACGACTATGGCGGGTTCACAGACGAAATCATTGAGATCAGAACCGCGGCCATCAACGCCAAATATATCCTGACAAAGGTTTCACCCACGCTCCCCTTGGAAAGCCTGGAAGTTCCCACTGTCGGTACATTGGATCAGGTCGAGGATCTGCCTATTTACGAAGACAGGATATACGGCACAGCAGCCATGCTTCCGACAGTCCTGATTGCATTGATTCCCGGCGTTCATTTTGACACGGCCTCTTTTCTGGATTTCCGCCGTTTTTACACCTTTCTGCAGTTTTTCCTGGCGCTCATCGCTTTTTATCTGCTGCTGCAGGCCCGTTTTGACAGCATATTCACCGCAATGGCCGGCACATTGATGCTGACGCTGACGCCGCGATTTTTCGCTGAATCTTTCTATAACTGTAAAGATATGGTATTTTTCAGCTGGTTTCTGATCAGCCTGTGCGGGACCGGACTATACCTGATTCGCAGAAGCAAATGGGGACTGGCACTTTTCGCGCTTGGATTTGCTTTGGCCGCCAACACCCGCGCGGCCGGAATCGTTCTGCTGCCGGCATTTCTGTTCGCCTGCTTTTTCACGCTCCGGAAAGAACCGGGCATGAAGAAATATATTCCGGTTTTCATCACCATTCTGATCGCCCTGGCACTGTTTTTCGTCGTGACACCTTTTTTATGGGAAGCGCCGCTGGAAAATATTCAAGTCATTATCCGTTTTTCATCTGACGAACTGACGGAAAGAGAAATAACGATATTGACTGAAACCGGTCTGCCGCCGCTGGGAGAAGCCGAGTTATTCATGGGGAGAGAAGTTGCTCCCAAACAGGTTTGGTATTACCTGCCGGTCTGGATGGGCATTACCATCCCGGTTCTTTATTTGATCTTTCTATTCATCGAAGCCGGCTGGATCATTATTACCATTGTCAAAAACCTCAGACATTCCGCCAACATTGATATGCCTTTTTCAAAAGTGTTTTTCGATCTGTTCTGCCTGCTTCTCCTGACAGGCGGACTGGCCGGGCTTATCCTGGCAAAGGTCAATCTTTACCACGGTTGGCGGCACGCTTATTTCCTCTATGCACCGCTGATTTACCTGGCTGCGGCAGGATTCGGGAATCTACTGGAAGTACCCTGTGCAAGCAAGCGCTTCGGGCAGGCAAAAAATCTTTTCCTGAGCGTTATACTGGGGATTTCATTCATCGTCACCGGACTCTGGATGCTGCGCAACCACCCATTGGATTTTGTTTACTTCAACGAGATTGGACGGGGATCCGCGCAACAATTTGCGCGGGACTACTGGGGAGTGGCTTCCAAGCGCTGTGTACTGGATCTGCTCAAAGAATATGACGGACGAAGAATTCAGCTGGGGTTGAACGCGGATATGACCTGGGGTTCGACCGAATTCAGCCTGATGCGGCTGCCATTAGAGCAGCAGAAGAAATTTGATCCGGTCTGGCAGACCAAATATGCTGAATATCTCTGCTTCAGCTATAAAAACACCGCCGGCAACGACCATCCGATTGCGGATTTCGAAATCATAAAAACGTATCAGGTGGATGGGTATGATGTGGCGGGAATCTATAAACGGGTCCGGAATTTCAATTATTAATGATCCCCCTGCAAAGGGCAAATTTTGACTGAATAATCAGACCTATGAGGCCCGAAGCAAGCTTGCTTCGGGCCTCATAGGTCTGATTATTCAGTCAAAAAAAACTAATTTTTAGGTAAAATAACAACCTTGCGATTCGGCTCATCACCGGCGCTTTCCGTATAAACATCCTTATTATCCCGCAGCGCCAAATGAATAATCCGCCGCTCAGTACCCGGCATCGGTTCAAGCGAAATCCGTCGTCCGGACTTTCTTACCTGCTCCGCCATGCGCTGCGCCATCTGACGCAGCTGGCGATCCCGACGTTCGCGATACCCCTGCACATCAATCAGCAGCGGCACCCAATGCCCCAATTCACGCCCGACAATCAGGCTGGTGATATACTGCAGTGCATTCAATGTTTCGGATTGACGACCAATCAGATAAGACAGGTCATTGCCTTTGATATCGATCAGGATAGTACTCTGATTGGTACCATCCGACGTCTCGCCGATCATCCCAACCACTTCGGCCTTGATCCGCATCTTTTCCAACAGTTCTTTAACCGTATTGATAGATACTTTCAAAGCTGCGTCATCAACGACCGCGAGCCCTTCTTCGTCGTCCTCCACCGGTTCTTCTCCCACATAGGGAACCGAAACGACCGGTTTCGCAGCTTTGCCATTTGCGTTCGCTTTGTCCACTGGCGTCTCAACTGTGGCAGCCTGACGCTGCGACTGTGTTTGCGAGCGGTTGGTTTGCGAGCGGTTGGTTTGTGAGCGGTCCACGATCGTCAGACGAACCCGCGCCTGGCGTGCGCCCAGCCCAAACAGCCCTTTGCTGCCGGGATCCAGGATTTCAATTTCGACTTCGTCACGGCCGATACCCAATTCCGCCAACCCATTGGTAATCGCCTCTTCGGAATTCGGCGCAATATACTCTAATGAAGTTTTTGCCATATGTTTATCGCCTTAGCTTATTTTTTCTTCGGTTTCTTTTTGTTTTTAAATTCTCGATAATCAACTTTTTCTTCGGTACGCGCTGCGGGGGCAGCGAGATTCTTCGGCCCGGCAGCCGACTGAGAAGGTTGGGACGGTTGCGGCGCCACAGTGCCTTTCAATGCGGCCAAATTCGGTTTCCCGAACTTCAACGCGCTCCAGTCCAATTTTCCCTCCACGGCATACTGTCCAATTGTGAACAGGTTCGAAATCAGGAAATACAATGCCAGGCCGGAAGCCAGTGAATAGGCCATGAAACCCATCAGCAACGGCATATACAGGTTCATCATCCCGCTCATCATTGCAGAGCTGCCGCCGGCGCCGGCGGTGGTCCCGCCAGTCGGTGACTGCGCCGTCAGTTTGGTCTGCAAAACAGTCGAGATCACAACCAGTATCGCCAGAACCGGGATACCAAACCCCAGTCCGCCGATTTGCAGCCGTTCCGGTTGGCCAAGGTTCATCCACAGGAAATTCGGATTGATCGGGAAAATTTCACCCACCTGCAGGAATCCCGGGTTGACGCGCTTGGTCAGGTCCAGCATCCCCAGCGGCGTTGACACGATCGCCGCGATGACGGCCTGATACAAAGCAAAGATCACCGGCAACTGAATAAACATCGGAAGACAGGAGGCAGTCGGATTGACGCCCATCTCTTTATACAGTTTCATCTGTTCTTCCGCCAGCTTTTCTTTGTTATCCTTGTACTTCTCCATCATCTCCAGATACCGGGGAGATTTCTGCATTTCCATCATGGCAGCCGAGCTTTTAATCTGGGAGCGCATCAAAGGATAGATCACCAGCTTAATCAGGATCGTAAAGAGGATAATCGCAAGCCCGAAATTGTCAACCAGCTTATAGATATACAGCAAAATATTCAGAAAGATATTTACAAATGAAGTCCACATATTTTGCTCTCCTTATTTCGCCTGTTCTTCAACCGGCACGTCACTATAAAGCCAGTTTTCTTTCAAATCAAGGGTGTAACTCCTCAGAAGCGAGTCCCCGTTCAGGAAAGCCACAACCACGGAATCATCCAATACCACCGGCGTGGTCAGAGTTTTTGATTTCGTGGATCGGGTATACGCTGATTTCCCATCTGCGTCATAAACCAGCAGGTCGCCATTTTCACCGATAACCAGCAGGTTTCCA
>CALCQT010000456.1 GCA_937894825.1 uncultured Anaerolineaceae bacterium | reverse complement strand
CTACGATACCGGATTTCATAGATTTCTCGGCTTTATCCAATCGTCCGCGATACGAAACATGAATCAAAAAGCCGCATGCGTCTGCATGCGGCTTTTTGTATTATCAAATCAACAGGAGCGTTGCTGCGGCAATTATTTCTCTTCCGCGGTTTCTTCCTGCTTCGGTTCTTCCTTCTTCGATTCGGCCGCAGGCGCAGGCTCCTCGGAAGCTTCCTTTTCGGCGGCTTCGAAGTCACTGTCCAGCAGTGATTGCCAGTCCATATCGGCATAAGCCATGGAGTCAACCCGGCGGACGGACAGACCGATGCGATGATTGTCCGGATCAATCTTGATCACGCGCAAAGTGACTTTTTCACCTTCTTTGAGAACTTCTTTGGCATGTTCAATCCGTTTTTCACTGATTTCAGAGATGTGGATCAGACCTTCGATGTCGTCATCCAGTTTCGCAAAGGCGCCGAATTTTGTCAGGCGGGTAATGGTCCCTTCGACCAGCTGGCCGACCTGATATTTCGCCACGCGCTGACCCCACGGGTCTTCCTGCGTCTGACGGATGGAAAGGCCGATGCGTTTCTTCTCTTTGTCAATGCTGATGATCTTCACTTTGACTTCCTGTCCGATTTCCAGCGCTTCGCTCGGATGCTTGATGTGATCCCAGGAGATTTCGGAAAGGTGGACGAGGCCGTCCGCGCCGCTGATGTTAATAAAAGCGCCGAAATCCGCCAGGCTGGTCACACGACCGGTCCGCAGATCGCCTTCGTTCAGGTTGTCAATTACGCGTTCTTTCAGGGTTTCGCGGGTTTCCGTGCTGGCTGCCCGTTCGGACAGGATCAGGCGGCGGCGTTCGCGATCCACCTCGATCACGCACACCTTAACCGGATTGTCAATCATTTTGCCCCAGCGCTGTTCCGGTGTGTCCCCGGTAACGGCGGCGCGGCGGGAAAGGCTGATCTGGGAAGCAGGGATGAATCCCCGGATCGTATCCAGGTCGACAATCAGACCGCCCTTGTTATATCCGGTGATCTTGCTGTCAAAAGGTTCCTTTGAAGCCAGCAGTTCTTCTGCTTTCTTCCAGCTTTCCTCTTCACGAGCCCGCATATAAGAAAGGACCAGATTCCCGTTTGCATCCTCGGGATTAAGAATGTAAACAGTAATGTCCTGATCGACACTCAGCTTGTCACGTTCAGCCTTAGGAATCGATTCGAGTTCTTTCCCGGAAATGACGCCTTCAGATTTCGTACCAACATTGACTAAAATCTGGTCTTGGGTAATACTGGCGATAACTCCTTGACGAGTTTCACCCTGACGGGGGAAGTCGATACTGATACCCTTTAACTCTAACAGGGATTCCATGTTGTCATCGGGGTCAAGGTTTACCCCCTTTTCATTAGGGGAGACGATAGGTTCCATAATTTTGTTCTTTTTCTCCAACAAGAAAGGATATAATCATTATAAGTGTCTTTCAACTTGTTGACAAGCTAAATATTTTGCATCCGTGATCCGAAACAAAAATGAGAATTGTTTGTGTTTTGAACCACCATTTTTGCATTCGTTGATAAAAGACAATAGTATAATTTTTTCACTCAATTATCAATTCTAACCAGTTGGTTTTCGAATACGATCCGATTATTACATTTTATGGTTAAAAAATCCAATTTCATACCATTTTTTTACATTTTCCGACTTATTGGCCAAAAATAACCCCATCGGTATAAGTTCCATAAAGCGGCAAGTCATCCAAAAGCAATTCCAACCAGGCACGGTCTCCCGTGTCAACCATCATCTCCTGATAGTTAAAGATGATAACATAAGCTTTTCCTTTCAGTGTTTCCTGTGTCATCCAGTCCTTTTCAGCGGTGAATGAATCCCGCTCGTTTTGGTTGGCCGCGTTAAACATCGGCGGGAGGATATAAGAGGGCTGGTCATTCATCAGCCAGAGGAAGGTCTGCCGGTTGCTGAACAAGATCGCCTCGTCCGGAAGCGCTTCCGCCGCATGCCGGGTCTCGGATTCGCGCCAACTTTCTCCGGCGAATCCCTGCCCGTCCCGATGCCAGGTGCGGATCAGATCAAAAGTGTCCTCAAAAAGTACCAGCGCAAAAAGCAACACGAATCCTGTCAGAACGGCGCGAATTTTGGACCTTTTGCCGACTTTGCCGACTGTCCAGCCCAGAGAAAATATGCCGGTCAGCAGGACGGCCGTCAGCGAAACATAAAGCGGCATGAAAATCCGGTTGTCGAAAAGTGTCGAGCCGTCAATGCAGACAACGACGAACACAACGGAAAGGAAATAAGCCAGTGCCTGGAGTGCAATTAAAAATAGTCCGTCGGGTATCGATTTTGTTTCTTTATGGAAGCGGCGGAAAAAAGCCTGCAGGATCCAGACAACTCCGGCGGAAAGAATCAGCAGAAACAGCGCGGTCCAGAGCGGCAGCAGTTTTTCAACCAGGCCGCCAAATTCCGGCAGGAAAAATCCCCAAAAATTCAGGAATCCTTCCGTAATTTTGTCCTGAGCGGGCCAATGCCATGACAGGGTGCGGTTGACGGCGTTTTCTCCGGCCAGGCGGTTGCGCAGGATCCACAAGGCAAGCGGGATCCCGGTGCCGGCAAGCATCGCGAAAAGCGCATTCCGCTGTTGCCTTCCGCGCGGATAAACATAGAGAATGAATGCCAGCGCAACCAGCAATGTCGCGCCGCCGATGAAACGGGTCAGCGTCAAAATGCCGATGAACAGACCGGTCAGGAACCAGCGCAGGCCGGCTCGCTCAATTTGAGTGTTTGTCAGGATCAAAATGAGCGAGAGCAGAAAGAAAGTCAGAAAAACCGCTTCACTGAGTCCGTAGATATGGCTCTGCAGTACCGGTCCGGCACAGAAATAACAGACTCCGCCCAAAATCGCGGCTGCATTCCGTCCGGTCAACAGGCGCAGCAGACCGGCAAAGAGCAGCAGGTTCAGAACATAACAGAAGAAATTGATCAGCCAGGCTGCTTTGAAGACATCGACACGGGCAATTTGAGAAAGTCCGGAAATTAACAAGGAATAAACCGGCGGGAAATGGGTGATCAGACGCGGCAATTTATCGCCCGAGATTCGGGCATAGCCAAGCCCGGCGGACAGGCTGCGCGCACCGCCCAGATAGGCTGCCGAATCGTTGGTCAGGCCGAGGCCGTAAGGCGTGGTGTACCAGAATAGAAAGGCTGCGATCAGACAGAGCAGGAATAGGGCGACGAGGAAAAAGAATTGCGAGCGTTTTTGCGAGCGTTTCGTTGACATGACAGCAGGTTTCCCTTCCTGAATTATACATGGTACGGATACTCTTAACCTGTTGGATTGGTAGCTGTGCGCGGTTGCCCTATTTTAATCCGCCCGGTGCCGCCAGTGGTAATATTAAAAGGCGGTATTGCTGAATATGGCGATGGCCGGTTTTTGCTGTGTGGAATCACACCTGCCGCGAGATCTGCGAAGCAAACGCAGGCAAACTGACAGTCTTTGGAGCGTTAATGTTTAAAAAAGTAAAAATGGCATTCGGTTTGGATCCGATTCAAAACCTGCTTAACGAATATACCAAACAAATCGAGCCGATTAACCGGCTGGAAGCTTCGTTCGAGAAACTTACCGATGATGAATTGCGAAATAAAACGGTGGCGTTCAGGCAGCGGCTGGCTGCGGGCGAAACATTGGATGACCTGCTTCCGGAAGCTTTTGCGGCGGTCCGTGAGGCCAGTAAGCGGGTGCTCGGGATGCGCCATTATGACGTTCAGTTGATCGGCGGTATGGCGCTGCACAAGGGCAACATTGCCGAGATGCGCACCGGCGAAGGCAAGACGCTGGTCGGGACATTGCCGGTCTATCTAAACGCGCTGACCGGACGGGGCGTGCATCTGGTGACAGTCAACGATTATCTGGCGCGGCGTGACGCCCGTTGGATGGCGCCGGTCTATCAGATGCTGGGGCTGAGCATTGGTGTGCTGCAGATGGCGGCCCGCACCGATAATGGCAAAAAAGCGTTTCTGGTCGATTTCAGCATCAATTCACCGCGCGAAGACCAGAATCAACTGCGGCTGGTCCCGCGCAAAGAGGCCTATGACGCCGATATTACTTACGGTACCAACAGTGAATTTGGTTTCGATTATCTGCGCGATAACATGACGATGAACCTGGACGAGCGCGTCCAGCGCGGCCATGTTTTTTGCATTGTGGATGAGGTGGACAACGTCCTGATTGACGAAGCGCGGACCCCTTTGATCATCTCCGGGCCGGCATCGGATAATGTAGACGAATATTACCGCATGGCCAAAGTTGTAAAACAATTGGCGCCGGAGGAATATGAAGTCAGCGAAAAAGATCATAATGTCTACCTGACCGATAACGGCATGGATCATGTCGAAGAACTGCTCGGGATGGCGCTGCGTGATCCCAATCGTCCGGAAGAGGTGACCATTGAGCAGGAGCGCATGATGGGTTACCTGAATCAGGCCTTGCGGGCGGAATATCTGTACAAACGAAACAAAGAATATCTGGTCCAGTCCAATAAAGTCGTCATTATCGACAGTTTCACCGGACGGCTGATGCCCGGTCGGCGCTGGTCCAACGGCCTCCATCAGGCCATCGAGGCCAAAGAGGGCGTGAAGGTCGAGCCGGAAAATGTGACCTATGCTACCATCACGCTGCAGAATTACTACCGCATGTATGAAAAAATCGCGGGTATGACCGGGACGGCGCTGACGGAAAAGGAAGAGTTCTATAAAATCTATCTGCTGGATGTGATTCCGATTCCCACCAACCTGGAATACACCGCCCACCTGAAAGACAGTTATCTGGTTGAAAAAGAGGCCAAAGACGAATTTGGCTATAAATACACCTATTACGCCGACGCGAAAAATCAGGGCCAGCCGCTTTTTTATAAACGGAAGGACTACCCGGATGTGATCTATCAAAGCGAAGAAGCCAAATTCCGTTCCATCACGGTCGAAATTTTGCGCAACCATGTTCTCGGGCGGCCGCAGCTGATCGGTACCGCATCGGTCGAACACTCGGAATATTTGGCGAGCCGGCTGAAACAGGACCCGCTGCGCCGGTTGGTTCAGCTTCTGACGATGCGCCGGGCCTGGATGGATCAGAACGGCATTGCTGAGCTTGAGTCTCCCATCAAGGAATTCATTCCATTTAATAAGCCGGTCACGGAGATCAATGCCGGCGACCTGCGCCCGCTGGCACGGCAACTCAACATCACGTTGAACCTTGAAGAGGCGGTCAATCACCCGTTTCTGCTGCGCGAGTTTAATCTGAGCGAAGCCGATCTGACGCGCTTTTTGGAAGTGGTGAGCGCCGGTATCACGCCGCAGGTGCTGAACGCGCGCAAGCATGACGAGGAAGGTATGATCATCGCGCATGCGGGTGCTTTCGGCGCGGTCACGATTGCGACGAACATGGCCGGTCGTGGCGTCGATATCAAACTCGGCGGTGAGCTGGATGAGGATGTGCTGCGCGATACCAATCGTGTCCTGACTCGCAGCGGGATCGATCCCTATAACATGTCCCTGGACGAGCGTTATCAGGCCGTCAAAAAGATTTCCCCGGAAGAATATGGGCTATATGAGGACGCGGTTAAGGGCTATATCCAGTTTATTGATCAGATGGAATTGGTCCGTTCATTGGGCGGGCTGCATGTGATCGGTTCCGAGCGGCATGAATCGCGCCGGATTGATAACCAGCTGCGCGGCCGCGCGGCCCGGCAGGGCGATCCCGGTTCATCACGCTTCTTCCTCTCATTGCAGGATGAAATTGTCCGTTTATTTGGCGGTCAGCAATTGGAGAATGTGCTGAAACGCGTCAACCTGATTGACGAGAATGTCCCGCTGGAAAACAACCTGTTTTCAAGAATGATCGAACAGGCGCAGGAGCGCGTGGAAGGCACCAACTTTGACGTCCGCAAGCATACACTGGAATATGACGATGTGCTGAATACGCAAAGGAAGCGGATTTATGCCCAGCGCGATCAGGCTTTTGTCAAGAAGGATCTGAGTGAGGACGTGCTGGCGTTGTTGGAAGCCGATCTGGAAAAGCGGCTTGAGAAAGCCAAAGATGAGGAGAAGTGGAAACTGGCGGCTTATCTGGACAGTGTGCAGCCGGCCATTGAGGTGGAGGATGTTTTCCTGCCTTCGTTTTCACAAAAAATGATTATCCGTTCACTCCGGCGTGAAATCGGTGAGAATCCCTCCGCTGAGGAATTGCGGGATGGCTTGTTGGATTTTGGCAAAGAGGCTTTTGAGATCGAGAGCAAAAATGGTCTGGCGCTGATGGAGACGCTGATTGAAAACTCCCGCGCCGGATATGATACGCAATTATTGGAACGAATGACGAATTTTGACCTGTTTGCTGATTCGCTGCAGGATCGGCTGAAGACCCGGCAGGAATCCGAAGAGCTGAATCAGATTCAGGAACCGATCCGACCTCAGGAATTGCTGACCGAAGCCGGAAATTATGCAAAAGTTGTCTTTAAGCTGCCACCGGACAAACAACGGGCGCTGACGGAAGGCGATGAGGCGGTGCTGGATGAGCTGCGCGATCAGCTTACGCAGGCCCTGTTTGGGCTGTATCTGCAGCGGCTCAATTTGGTGATCGGTAACCGGCTCAGCGGGGACTTTACGGCCCCGGCAGGGCCGATTGAAACCGGCGATTGGGAGACCGCGGAGGATAGGATTTTAGACGCGGTTGAAGCGACCTATCAACAGCGGGCAGAGCGGCTTTTCGGTGAACAGGCGCAGGTGCAAAGTGATCTGGACGCTGCGCTGAAGAACTACAGCGGCGATGGACTGACGGATAAGGAATGGGTCCAATTGCTGCGCACCATGGGACAGGGGCAGCGCATTGCTTTTGACGCGAAAACGCACCGCAAGACGACCAAAACCTATTCCCGCGCGAATTTTATCTATTACTGCGGATCGCTTCTTGAAGCGCTTGAGCCGGAAGAGACCAAAACGTTGATCTGGGATCATTATATGGAAGCGCTGAAGGGTCAGCGCGCCATTTTCGGTCGGATTGATTGGAGTCGGATTCGCACGAATAATGTGACCCTGGCGAACTTGAAGCCGGAGATCCAGGCGTTGCTTCGGCAGGAACTTGGGGAGACGGATTATGACGATATCAAGACGCTTCTTCCGCAGGATATTCCCGAAGATACGGTTGAGAAGATTCGTCCGGTGCTTGGAAAACGGATCCAAAATGAAGTCGACCGCCAGGTGCTGTTACGCAGCATTACCGGACAGTGGGTCGATTATTTGACTCAGATCGAAGGCTTGCGGGTTTCGATCAGCATGGAAAGCTATGCGCAACGCAATCCGCTGGTGGTCTACAAAACCAAAGCCGCCGAATTATTTACACAATTACTCTCCGATATTCGGCAGCATGTTGTGGAACGGATGTTCATTGCGCTGCCGCAATTGTCGCTGTTGTCCATTTCGGATCGTGCGACCATTCAGCCGGAAGAAAAACCTGCCGCCGCGGACGAGGCCGCGCCTGTCGCTGCGGCATCTGAACCGCAGCCAGCGCAACAATCCGCGCCAAATGCTGCCACGGGTCCGCGCCCTTCCCGGGGGAACACGAAGCGAAAGAAGCGCTGACGGATGGAAAATTGGGATCTGATCGGCCATGAGTGGGCCGTGCGGCTGCTGCAAAATCATATCCGGAACCAGGACACCCGGCATGCTTATCTGATTACCGGTCCGTCCGGGGTTGGCCGCCGGACGCTGGCACTGCGCTTTATCCAGTCGCTGAATTGCCTGAATCCTCCCGAACCGGGGTCGTTTTGCGGCGTATGCCGGGTCTGCCGGCAAGTGGCCGCCATGCAGCATCCGGATTTGCTGGTGGCAGCGGCGGAGACGCGGGGTGGGATCCTGAAAATTGACACCATGCGGGAGCTGCAGCATAGCTTGAATCTGAATCCTTATGAATCTCCCTGGCGGGTCGCTTTGGTGCTGCGGTTTGAAGAGGCGAATCAAAATGCCGAGAATGCGTTGCTGAAGACATTGGAAGAGCCCCCGGAGCGCGCAAAAATTGTCCTGACGGCCAATGACGAAAACGC
>CALCQT010000455.1 GCA_937894825.1 uncultured Anaerolineaceae bacterium | reverse complement strand
GGATCGTGATGCCGCGGCCTTTGGTGATATAGCCAATGATCTCATCTCCCGGAGCCGGGTTGCAACATTTGCCGAAAGTTGAATAAATACTGCCGGTTCCCAACACGGAAATTCCGGAATCCAGCAGCCGGTCGAGCGGTTGCGTGCGCGGGGCCAGCACCTGCTGTTGGGTGGTATTGAGTTTTTCATTAATTTTATTGATGACCCGGTATGAGGATAAATCACCGCATCCAATTGCGATATAAAGCTCATCCAGATTCTTGTAATCCAATTCACGCGCGATTTCGCCTAAATCGGTGTCACTGATTCCAAGGCGCTGCAGATCCCTTTTGAGCGTATCTTTGCCTTGAGAGAGATTGAGTTCGCGATCCTGCCATTTGAACCAGGCGCGAATCTTTGAGCGGGCGCGCTGTGTATTAACCAACCCCAGATTGGGGTTCAGCCAATCACGGCTGGGGCCGCCCTGTTTAGCGGTCATCACCGAGACCTGATCACCGGTTTTTAACTGATAACTTAGCGGGACCAGCTTGCCGTTCACTTTTGCGCCGCGACAGCGATGTCCGACTTCGGTATGGACATTGTAAGCGAAGTCAATCGGCGTCGCGCCAATGGGCAAATCCATCACGTCCCCATGCGGCGTGAAGACAAATACCCGGTCCTGGAGGACATCCGATTTCATCCCTTCGACAAATTCGCCGGCGTCGTCAACGTCTTTTCGCCAATCCATCAACTGACGCAGGTAGTCGATCCGTTTTTCAAAATTCAGATCTGTCTTGGCTTGCTCTTTATAGCGCCAATGGGCCGCAATACCGTATTCCGCGTTTTGATGCATCTCCGGGGTCCGGATCTGGATTTCCAATGGTTTCCCATCGTCATAATAAACGGCGGTATGCAGTGACTGATAGAAATTGTCCTTTGGTGCGGCGATGTAATCGTCAAATTCCTGCGGGATCGGGCGCCAATTGGTGTGGATCTGCCCCAAGGCCATATAGCACGCGGGGATGTCTTTGACGATCAACCGGACGCCGCGCAAGTCCCGCAGCATTTCAAACGGTTTGTTGCGGTCGACCATTTTTCCGTAGATCGAATAAATATGCTTGGGCCTGCCGGAAATCTCACATTCGATCTGTGCCTGCTCCATCACAGATTTTAATTTGGCGATGATGCCGGCGACCTCACGTTCCCGCAACGCATGCGTGGTGGCGAGATTTTCCGCGATTCGGATGTATTCATCCGGCCGGACATAACGGAATGCCAGATCCTCAAGTTCCCACTTGATCCGCCAGATACCGAGACGATTCGCCAGCGGGGCATAGATGTCCAGTGTTTCCTGCGCAATCCGGCGCTGCTTTTCTTTGGTGGTGTGGCTGAGCGTTCGCATGTTGTGAAGACGGTCCGCGAGTTTGATGATAACGACCCGGACATCGTCGGCCATTGCGATAAACGTTTTTCGCAGCGTTTCATTTTTTAACCGGCGTTTTCCCTCACGCAGCGCGGCTTCTTTCTGGTTCTGATCCACATCGATTTCGTCGTTGTCAACACTCTGATCTCCATCTGTTGTGGGGGCGAAAGAACGGTCATAGCGGTTGATATTGGGGATATTGGTCAGTTTGGTCACGCCATCGACCAGTCTGGCGATTTCATCACCGAATTCTTTCTGGAGCATCTCCAGGGTAACCGGCGTGTCTTCAACCGTATCATGCAGCAAAGCGGCGGCAATCACAATGCTCTGAACTTTCATTTCACACAGGATCATTGCAACCGCAACGCAATGGGTGAAATAAGGTTCGCCGGATGCTCTTTTCTGCCCCTCATGCGCGCGTTCCGCAAAGTAATAGGCTTTTTCGATAAGATCTTTATCTGCCTGGGTATAGGAATCGGGTGAAACCGCAAAAAGGTCATCCAGTAACATTCGTTTGCCGCATCTTTCTTTAATTTATAATCCGTTCATCGTGAACAGTAATTCTACTTGTGAAAATGATTCGTGTAAACCGCTTCAATCTGTCGGGAATTTGAATAGTGAACAGGTCTGGTTGAACTGAATGACCTGGTTCTTTCTCCTTTGTAATGTTTGAAATGATGTTTCTTTCATCAATAAACATTATAAAAGTGTTTTGTCTGAAAACGATTAGAAGCAACGATTCGAACCAGGATAGAAATACGAAATGTTTTTTGCCCTGAGCTGAAAAATACAACCGCAAAATCCCCTTTTTATTCGAAGTAAGTTTTCGTAGTTTAAAAAATCAGTACTGTCTCTGGCTTTCGGCTTCCTGTTTTCTTCTGATCTGAAACTAAAAGAGAATGGGCAGCGTATAATGAAAGAAACGATTGACGGATCAAACGAAAGGAAATTCAAATGACTAACGAAACAACAAACGGAACCTCCAACACTCGCAGGATTTATTTAATCGTTATTTCTGCCATTACTGCGGTGGTCTTTTTGATCAGTATCGCCGTTGCGCTGTCCGCGGCAGTATCTCTGATTAATCCAACCAATGTGACCTATCCGCAAACCATTGCCGATTATCGTGAACGTTATGCGAGATGGGAAGATGGTCAGAAGGTGGGTTATGAATTTTCGGAGGATGAATTGCAGACCATGTTTGAAGAAGAACGTGCTTTGAATCTGAAAGTTCAGAAGACGTCGACCACCAATACGCTGATCGTGAGTCTGTTGCTGGTAATCCTGAGCGGTGGAATCTGGCTTGCGCATGGCAAACAGTTGAAAGCCTGAGGACTTTTGACGTTCACCGTATAAAATGATCGGCCGACGGTCTGTTGATTTGATCGTCTTATCTGAGGTTTCGCTGGCTTTTTAGTCTGTCGGAATCTCAGATTTGTTTTAAGCGTTTTTTGCGCCAGGAAAGTGTGTCATTGTTTTGAAACAAAGCGAATTTATCAAAAACCGTTTATGATTCTTATCGAAATGAAATATGTGTTGGTAATCTAATAATTGACTTCGGAGCAAAAATGCGTTTAACTGAGAAATTGTTTCTGGGACGCTGGTTCCCGGTTCTTCTGCTGTTGGTCATGATTTGTACCTGGGCGATTCAAATCCCCTATGTCGGGTACTATCTGGATGATTGGATTTTCCTCACCGGGTACCATCAGGGCGGATTTCAGGGGTTGCTGGATTATTCGATCGACGACAGCCGCCCTGTCAGTTTAGCGCTTGTTTATTATCCTGTATTTAAACTAATTGGGACCGGCAAACTGGCCTGGCAGATTTATGTACTGTTCTGGCGTTTTCTGGCAGGGATCGTCAGTTGGGCTTTGATCCGTCGTGTTTGGCCCCAACGGAAAGACATCGCAGCAATTTCGGCGATCCTATTTGCGATTTTCCCGTTTTTTAAGCATCAGGCCTTCCCAATCGCTTATTATCAGGTCTGGATGCAATCTCCGGTGATTCTGACTTCTTTCCTTCTCACCGTCATGGCTATTCAGACAGATTCCCGCCGGAAAAAAGTGTTCTTTCACACCCTGGCTTGTTTGTTGAGCGCCTTTCAGTTAATGGTAACTGAATACTATTTGACGCTGGAACTGGCACGACTTTGCCTGATCTGGTTCGTCTCCCAACCGGTGGAGAAAGGGCGGCGCGAAAAGATCAGGGCGGTCATTTCAACCTGGTTACCTTATCTGCTCGTTTTTATCGCCTATTGCCTGTACCGGTTTTTCGTTATGCCCGCTTTGATCAATGACCGGAATGAAATCGAATTACTGAGCGAAAATCCGGGTTTTTTCCAACTTCTCCTGCATTTAGCGCAGATGCTGGTTCAGTACGCTACGGAGTCAATCTGGGGGGTGTGGTACCGCAGCATTGATCCGGCGAATTTTGATCTTGCCAAACTGAACACGAAAGCGGCGCTTGGTATGGCTGCCGCGGTGATGGGGCTGTTGCTGCTCATCCTGTTCCGGCTGCGAAAGCGGCAGGAGCTGTTTCGAGAGGGGAGCGACGCGCAACAGATTCTGTTATTTGCTGTCATCGCGACCGTGCTGGGATTTTTCCCCGGCATGGCAATTGATAAGAATCCATCCTCGACGGCGCTCTATCATGACCGATTTCTGATTCCCAGTTTTTGGGGCATCTCACTGGGGGTGACTGCTTTTGCGGTCAGCTGCCTGAACCGGCGTGTGTTGAAAGCCGCGGTCGTGGTGCTTGCGTGCGGAATCAGCGTTTTCTTCCAGATCCAGAATTCGGCCAATTATCGCTATGCCTGGGAAAACCAGCAGAATTTTCAATGGCAGCTAAAGTGGCGGGCGCCGGATCTGAAGGAGAATACCGCGGTGCTGGGTGATGCGATTATCGCTTCGTTCATGGGCGGATGGGCTGACGGCGCGATGGTTTTTGA
The DNA here is from genome assembly GCA_937894825.1 of uncultured Anaerolineaceae bacterium. GTDB lineage: Bacteria > Chloroflexota > Anaerolineae > Anaerolineales > Anaerolineaceae > Flexilinea. The sequence continues at coordinate 388 of CALCQT010000455.1, read as the reverse complement.
AATGTACGGCAAGCAGACCGGGCATAAACCGACGACCTACTGGTATTTCAATATGGGAGGGCGCGATTATTGGAAGGAAATTTGGGAGCAATTGCCGTTTGAATATAACCGAAAGATTTACGAGACGAATATTGCTCCGCAGGATGTGGTGGTGGTAACCAAATCGGAATGGGACCGCTGTTTATGGTTGCTGGATGAAGCGGATATGAAAAATCCGTACCTTCCCGCATACATGCGGGACCTCATCCCCCATCAGAATAAAGACCGCATTGACTTCGATTCCGATTATCAGATGCCGCCGGAAGTCTTCGGCACAGATTACCGTCATGACTGGTGCTATTACTATGAGCAGGGGGCGGCTGGAGTTGACCGGCGGGGTTATTCGGCC
>CALCQT010000454.1 GCA_937894825.1 uncultured Anaerolineaceae bacterium | reverse complement strand
GGCCGTGGCCGCCGTGACGATCTCACTACTGGTGACCGTACCGGCCGCCTGGGTTTTCTCCCGTCACAAGGGGCGACTGAACCTTATTTTAGGCGCGGCGATTTTCACTTTTATGCTTCCGCCAATAGCGTACTGCATCCCGCTCTATAAGATGTTGGTACGGTTTAGTTTGATGGATAATTCGTTGGCGCTGGCGCTGGTTTACTGTACGATCATCCTGCCATTCTGTGTTTGGTTGATCAAAGAAAATATTGATGACATTCCATTTGAATTGGAAGAAGCTGCATTAATTGACGGTGCGGGTGTTTGGCAACGGATGATGAAAGTAGTCATTCCGCTTTTGTTGCCTGCGCTGGGAACAGTGGCATTAATGGCGTTGATTATGGCTTGGGATGAATACTTCTATGCCATGCTGTTTACCAACAGCAAATCAGCAATGACCCTTCCCGTAGTTATTTCCAATCTGGCTTCTGGCCGCCAGTCAAACTACAACCTGATTGCTGCGGGTGGTGTCTTGGCTTCTGCACCGCCGGTCATCATCGGTATGATTTGCCAGAAAGCACTGATCAAGGGCCTTGTAGCCGGAGGAGTAAAAGAATGAACCTTTTTTGCGGCATTGACATCGGTGGGACCGGGGTAAAGACGCTGTTGATGGATTCTGAACGCAAGGTAATCAGCACGGATTTTTTCCTGACGCAATCAATAAACGGGCCGGATGTTTTCCTTAAATCTTTGCATGAGTCAATCAAAAAACAGATGGATTCTGTTGGGGATGTCGCATTGCTGGCAGCCGGGATCGGCTGCACCGGCCCGGTTGACATCAACACCGGTATCATTCTCAACGCCTATACCCTTAACGGTCTGGAGGGGTTATGCCTCACCCGCGCTATTGAAGATGAACTGGGAGTGCCCGTTTATATTGAGAATGACGCCAACACCGCACACCTCGGCGAAATCGTAGCGCTGGGAGAAGCAGACCCGGGAAACACTGTCCTCGTAATTCTGGGAACCGGCGTCGGATGCTCCATCCGGGTTGGCCATAAACTTTTTCGTGTTCCGGGTGGAATTCACCCGGAAATCGGGCATACCTCATGCGGTGTATCCTCTGATGTGACCTGTTATTGCGGCAAGAATAATTGTATGGAAAATATTTTTTCAGGGACCGCGATCAATCGAGATGCAAAACGCTTCTTTAATGCGACTCCGGAAGCAGTTCTGGATGACTGCGACACAGACGAAAAGCGACAGTTCCGTGAGAATCTTGTTAGCGGTTTATTTAATATGGCTGCCAGTATGGCTGGAATTTTTGACAGTAAATTGATCATTCTCGCTGGCGGAATGCAAAATTTCTTCGAAAAATATTTGATGAAAGAAGCGCAGGAACGGCTTGACCTGTTGAACCCCGATTTCGGCGCGGCAAAACTGATTAGAGCAACGCTGGACACAGATTCCGGACGTCTGGGTGCGGCAATTTTGGCACAAGAAAAACTGAGGGAAGCGCATGAATGACTTTATAAAAAAATATGCTGATTTATTGAAGGATGACAGCGGTGTCAAGGCAATTGATCTTGAGATGAAGCGCCAGTATGAGGATGCCGCGCAGACTATGAATGATCAGAAAGAAACAATCGAGGCCTTGGCTGCAGTTATTAATGCTTGCCCGCGTATTTTACTACTGGGAATGGGCGCCTCCCATTTCGTCAATGAGGTGTTTGCCTTTCAATTGCGCCGGTTCGGTATCGAAGCGGCGGCGATGACCGCATCTGAATTCCTATATGACACAATACCCACTGCCGATAAAGTTGTAATTCTGACCTCTCAAAGCGGCGAATCCGTAGAAACGGTGAAATGCTTCTCGCTTCTGCCCTCAGAAACGCCTGTTTTCTCTGTAACACTATCACCAGAGAGTACGAGCGCGGCAAAAACTCAGGCGATCGTATGCAGCGGTGGGCCAGAAAAAGCATATGCCGGAACACGGAGCGTTACGCTTTCTCTGGCTGCGTTCGCCTTTGTTTCAGCCGCGCTCGGGCAAATTCCACAGGAATCGGTTCTGCGAGCCCTGGCTTGGGAACGGACTGACTACAGTGCGATGGAAAAAGCCGTCTGGACGCTCTTCAGCAAACGGGACATTGTTGTGACAGGTCGCAGTCTGTTTTCTCCTCTGGGAGGATTGTTTGCCTTAGGCTGTGAGGAATTGAGCAACCGCCCCATTTTATACAACGAGACGGGCACGTTCCGCCATGGCCCAATGGAAGTTTTGGGTGAGGATACCGCACTGGTGGTTTTCCGCCAGAAAGGACTGCTGGGAGAACTGTGCCGCTCGTTCAACGATGTGCAGCAGAAATCCGGTTGCGCGGTGATTGTGTTGGATGCTTCCGGGCAGGAGCCGCTTTCGAATGCGATAACCATCCCTTGTCAGGAAGGTGACGATATTGTCGCAGTTTTGGGCATGATGACAACCTTCCAATTGCTGATGATCGCATACGCCTGCGGAAAGAATCCGCGTGCGGGACTGCCGCGTTACGGATCAAAAATTACAACCAGCGAATAAAGATTCGATTTCAAAAATAATATTGAAGAGACTGTCCCAAAATTTGAGACAGTCTTTTGTTTTTGGAAACGGCATAGATTTGAGCTCGTCCAGTTTTCTTATTTACCCACCGAAGATTTTTTTAATGGACGCAAATCGTTTTCAATGGTTTTACCATATATAGCCATCCCATTTATTGACTCAATAAACTCCATACTCCCTTAACTTAATTTTAATTAAGTCATAACGCTTTCGGTAAAACAAGAGGAAATTTTGTCGAGCAAACAAAAATCCGTCGATCAACAGTAGGATTACGAACTTGAATCATCCTTTTATTTGGCTAACTGGTTTTATTTTTTTCAGTCAACACTTTCCCAATTTGGTACAATCGTAAGACAGAAAGGAATTGGAACACAAAAGAAAGCTATGGCAAAAAGAAATTCCGTCGCAATCTTACGTTGGGTAGCCTTATTTTTGATCTTTGTCGCGGTATTTCTGATGGGGCTTCAACTGATCTTCTACAGCCGCATGCGCTCCAACCTGCCGCCGGGACTGACGGTCGGCAACGTACCCGTTGGCGGACTAACCGCCGCCCAAGCCGGCGAACGTCTGGTACAGGCCTACGGAATCCCGATCGAAATTGTGTACGGGAACGCGGTCATTCAGGTCCGCCCGTCTGCCGTCGGGTTCTCGCTCCATCTGGACGCGATGCTGGCAGCCGCCGACCTGCAGCGGATCACGCAGAACTTCTGGAGCGGATTCTGGCAATTCCTCTGGAACACACTTCCTTCGCCAAACCCGGTCCCATTGTCGGCTGAAATATCCCAGGAGCGGCTGATCGCCTATCTGGAAAATGAGATCGTTCCCCGATACGACATGGCTGCCCGCGAACCGATCCCGGAACCGGGCGGCAGCGGCTTCACACAGGGAGAGCCGGGCCGCGAGCTCGACATCAGCCGATCAGTTACACTGATATCAGAGGCGCTGATGTCTGCATCGAACCGGACGGTCACGCTGCCCTATAACCGCACCTCGCCCACCCGGGCCTCTTCGCATAATCTTTCCTATCTGGTCCGCCAGATTTTACAGCAGCACCAATTCACCGGAATCGCCGAATTTTTCATCATGGACCTTGAAAAAAGGGAAGAAATGAATTTTGCCTTTGCACAGGGGCAAACCATACCAACCGGCATCGCCTTTACTGCCGCCAGCACGATTAAAATACCGATCATGATCTACACCTACAACTATCGCGATGATCCGCTTCCCGATCAACTGGCAGAGGATCTGCGATTGATGATCATGATCTCCGAGAACCATCCGGCCGACGATTTGCTGGAAACGCTGGCATTTCACAAGGACGGCTGCGTGGGGATAGCGGCAAACATGATCGGCGTCAACAAGCGCATCTCCGCCTTTGATAACGATGGTGCATATACGGGGATGTTCAATCCTAAAATTATC
>CALCQT010000453.1 GCA_937894825.1 uncultured Anaerolineaceae bacterium | reverse complement strand
GGGTTGCATACCCTGGACTATTTCAATTTTGCTCACCCCTTGACGCTGGTCGCGCCGCTCGGTGGCAAAAACGACCTGCTGGATCTGCTGCGTCCGCCGTTTACGGTGAGTTTGGACAAGCTTCCTTATCCGGCAAACCTGATTGAAGCAGAGGCATTGGAAACCGCCGGATTTCCTTTTGGCGTAACGGCGCTCCCGCTGCTTCATGCCGTGCCGGATACCGGCTATCGCTTTGAGATCGACGGGAAAAGCATCGCCTATTTGTTGGATACCGGTACCTGTGACAATGCGGTTACACTGGCTCAAAATGCTGATTTTGTCATCACCGAAAGCGGCTTTCTGCCGGGACATGTCGATGAGGATTGGCCGCACATGAACCCGGAGTCGGCCGCCAGGCTGGCTGTCGCGGCCAATGCAAAGCAAATGTTGCTGATCCATTTTGGCGCTGCGTTGTACGACACGATTGTCAAACGGCAGCAGGCTGTGGAGACCGGACGAAAGATTTTCCCCAATCTCATCATGGGGCTGGATAATATGGAATTTATTCTCTGAGTTTTTTTAACTTTGGCATTGTAACCAACAAAAAATACGCCCGCAGGCGTATTTTTTGTTGGTTACAAGCGTTTTTAGATCATCGATTCTTCCCAAACCTGTGGCGGTTCGAGACCGAAGATGGTGGCGATGGTCGGGGCCACGTTGGCCAGGCCGAACTTCCCGTCTTTCAGTTCATAATCGGTGTCCTTATCAAGAATGATAAACGGCACCGGATTCAGCGAGTGTGCTGTCTTCGGCTGGAGCTGGCCGGATTTGTTCTTTTCCAGCATGTCGTCCGCATTGCCATGGTCGGCTGTCACAATCAGGGTGAAATCATGCTTTTCCTGCAGTTTGACCAGCCGGGCCAAGCCGAGATCGACCGCTTCCACGGCGATCACAACGGCGTCAAAGTTGCCTGTATGCCCGACCATGTCCCCGTTCGGGAAATTGCAGCGGATGAAGCCATATTCACCGGATTCAATCGCTTCGATCACCTTATCGGTAATTTCGGCAGATTTCATCCAGGGGCGCTGATCGAAGGGGACTTTATCGGAAGGGACCTCGTCAAAAACTTCCAACGCTTCGCTGGTCTTTCCGCTGCGGTTGCCATTCCAGAAATAGGTCACATGACCGAATTTCTGCGTTTCCGAAACCGCATATTGCTTGATGCCGTGTTTTACCAACAGTTCAGAGAGCGTGTGCTGAATATGGGGCGGGTTGACCAGGTAATTGGTGGGAATCAGCAGGTCGCCGTCGTATTGCAGCATCCCCGCATACAACACATGGGGGACACGCACCCGGTCAAATTTGTTGAAGTCGGCATTATCAAAAGCTATACTCATCTCAATGGCGCGGTCGCCGCGGAAGTTGAAAAAGATCACACTGTCGTTGTCCTCGATCGTACCGACCGGTTTGCCATTTTCACCGATGACAAATGCCGGCAGATCCTGATCGATCACTTCGAACTCTTTCCGGTAAGTCTCAATTGCCTCGGTTGCGTTGGGGAACTGGCGGCCCAGCCCCAAAATGTGTGTTTCCCAGCCCAATTTGACCATATCCCAGTCCGCCTGATAGCGGTCCATGGTGACTTTCATGCGTCCGCCGCCGGAAGCGATGCGGGCGTCAAAGGTCGCGTCGTTCAGCGTAGCCAGATAAGATTCCAGATCATCAATGTATTGCAGCGCCGAGGTGGCCGGAACGTCACGACCATCCAGCAGGGTATGAATCCGGACCCGGCTGGCGCCTTCTTTTTTTGCCTCGCCGATCATGGCTTTCAGGTGGCTGATGTTGGAGTGCACGTTGCCATCCGAAAGCAAACCGATGAAATGCAGCGTCGAATGATGTTCAACGACGTTTGTGATCATCTTTTTCCAGGTTGCGGATTGGAAGAGGCTTCCATTTTCAATACTCTCATTGACCAGCTTGGCTCCCTGAGAATAGATTTGACCGCATCCCAGCGCGTTGTGTCCCACTTCACTATTGCCCATATCATCATCACTCGGCAGCCCGACGGCGGTGCCGTGCGCTTTGATCTGAATATGAGGGCAATTCTGTGTCAACCAGTGCAGGGTAGGGGTATTGGCTTTTTTGACTGCATCGCCCACTTCATTTTTGCTGATGCCGACGCCATCCATAACGACGAAAACGATAGGTTTTTTCATTTTATCCATCCAATTTTGTTGTTGGTTTCAGTAGATTTTTTTTCGAAAAGCTGTTTTTGTTCAGCATTCGAATTTCTTACAGGGTATCCCGGTAGAATCGCAGCGTAACGCTGTGACAGTGGCAATAATAAGTCTGACACAGAGGAATGCTTTTTTAAATTTGATTGGCCAGGGTAGTTCATTTGATTAGTCCCAGCTAATTATAATGAAAAAACTTCCGGTTCTCATAGCGCCGGAAGTTTTTCGTTATCTGTGTAAAATTCGGGCATGGGCAGGGATCAAAGGATCGCCCGCCAGTTTTTCCGGTCTTACATCGGGTTACTGTTTACCCAGGCGTCGGTTATTGTTACGGTGATGTCCGAACTGCTGCCCGGACTGTAGTTGATGGTGGTGGCTTCGACGGGTATGCTCATAATTTCTTTCAAAAATTGAGCCGTAAAAGGTCTCCCGTTGTTAATTTCAAGCGAATTGACGTAGGAATTTGACCCTTGTCCTGTGCTGACGACCGTGATTCCGAAAGATTGCAGGTAGGTAACCGTGCGATCCAAAATCTCGCCATTGGACGAACCGTTCAGGATGGTGACCCTTGCACTTTCGGCGGCAATCAATGCGGCCTTGTCCTCGCTGACGGTGACCGGTCCCGCGGCGATACTGGTGCTGAAAATGACGTCCCGGGCTTCACGGATCTTATCCGGGATCGGGATCAGGATCTGCTGTGTCCCATCGGCGGTCCGGCCATAATCCACCTGATAGGGCGGCGCGATGACACTGCGCACAATTTGCCAGGGTTTCAGGTCCACGGCAGTCCAGGCCAGTTTCATAATGTCAGAGAATGTCAGGTTGGTTTTGAGCGTTTCCGACACACTGGCGAAAAGCTGATCCGTTTTATTAATGAGCATGGAAGGAAGCTGCCAGATCAATTGTTCGTACAACGCGTAAATCACATCCTGCTGCCGCTGAGCGCGCTCAAAGTCGCCGCCTTCAGAGTAGCGGTGCCGGGCATAAGCAAGCGCGGTGGCGCCATCCAGGTCCTGAACGCCGGGGTACAGCGTAACCGTGTTCCCCGGTCCGATCGGGTCAACGGTGATCTGTTCTTTAATGTGGATGGCCAATTTGTCAATCGAATCAATAAAATTGACAAATCCGTCAAAATTAATAACCGCATAATATTGAATATCGATACCGAGCAACAGCTCAACGGTTTCCATCGCCAGCTGCGGGCCGCCGCCAGGCAGCCTTTCCGCTTCCCCAAGGAAATAGGCCGTATTAATGCGGCCGTATCCATGGTTGGGAATCGCCACCCAAAGATCGCGCGGGATCGAAAGCATCCCGGCCATGCCCGTGATCGGGTCATAGGTCAGCAGCATCATTGAGTCGGTGCGGGAGAATTCTTCGCCGGCTTCCCAGTCGCGCAGGTCCAACCCCATCGCCAGACAGGTCACGCGGGAACTGCCGTCCCAGGGGTCGCCTTTGACTGAGGTGAGTTCCGCCAGATCGATGCCTGCCAGGGAGTTTTCGTCGCCTGTTTCATCCGGCATTACCGTTGTGACCTTGCCTGAACTGTCCAGCACAGGTACACCGGGCAGATCGATGACCGTCATTGCCTTGGCATACTTATTGACCTGCGAGAAAACGATCCCGCCCAGAATCAAGCCGATCGCGGCGAAAATCCCGAGGATAATAAACTTTTTGTTTTTGTTCGGTTTTTTCCCGTCCGTGCCTTTGGGGCCGCCGGGACCCTGCGGTCCCTGTCCAGCGGGGGGAACCTGCTGTCTTCCGCTCATTTGCTGCGGATACTGAGGTTGATTCTGTGGAATACCCCGGCCGGGGGGCGGTGTTTGCCCCTGTGGGTTCTGTCCCTGAAAATTCTGCCCTTGCGGGTTTTGCGGAAAGCGTTGTTGTTCCATAAGATTATCTATCTTCCATCTATTTAAATTTCTGGTGGGATTTTCAGGTCGTCCGCAGCTGTATCAATCCACTTCGAACCTTCGTCAATCAGCATGACGGGAATATCCTCGACGATCGGATATTTGCGCCGGCAATCTTCACAAATCAGCCACGCGTCCTTATAAACCGTCAACGCGCCGTTTCCTTGCTTGACGCAAGCCGGACAGCGCAGAATTTCCAACAATTTTTCTTGTACCATGGTTCCTCCCAGGATTTTCGATCCTGATGCATCCCGGTATCCGGATCCTGAAAAAAAGAGACTTTTTTCAGCATTGAGCCCGGAATTCCTGCTCGAATTTTACCATACGACAGGTTTTTGATTTTGATTCGGAACAACATTTTCTGTAGTTATCGCTCCAAACCTGCGGATATGCCTGTGCTAATTCGACTTTTCCGGCGGCATCCCTGCCGTCCCGGGGCCATATTCATAAATTGCCTGCCATGGACGGTAATTGGTTTCAAACACGTCCTGCAAATGCACCGCGCCATCCTGATACACGACCCGGTTGACCGTCACGTCCGCTCCTTTTACTTCGTAATCCACCTGTTCGACAGTTCCGGTCGCCAGTGCGTTATTGACTCGGTAAAGCGGCGATTCGGGCTCGCTGACATTGGTTGGTCCGGTCGTTTTCCAGTCCACATAACGGTTGACGTCCGTGCTGTAAAACTTCCACTGTATGGTAGACGCCGCAGGATTGACATAAGTTTCCATCAAAATCCAATAAGGCGTGTCATTTTTAAATTTGAAGTCCAGCAGCGGGATGTAGACGGAGGCATCCAGCCCGGAAAGCGTGGGATCAATGTTTCCGTTCGCTATGCGTTCATAATAGAAGACACGGTAGGCGTGCTGGTGACGTTCGACGATCGGCAGCCCGTAAAAGAAAGCGGCGCGGAAGAGCGTCGTCGAAACCTGACAGATGCCACCCCCGATGCCCTGAATGGTTTCATTACCGAAAATAACGGCGGCTTCGGCGTATCCGTTGTCGATATCGATGTCTCCGATGTAATCCGCCATGGAGAAGATTTCGCCCGGAGCGACCAGGACGCCATGAAAGCTGGCTGCGCCGGCGGTGATATTCTGGACCCGAGCCTGATCAGAACCATAGAAGTAGGTGTACTGTGATTCGACCAGTTCGGTGACGCCAAGGGCACGGCCGTCCGCGCTGGCGGTGATCTCCGGCTCGGTGATGGTCAAAACGACTTCCGCCTGGTTTTGGCCGTTCTGGATCGCGGTTGCGATGTTCTCAAGCGAGGCTTCAATATCGATTTTTTGCCCGACCACCGCATCGGAAATGGGCTCCATGATGTGGGTGGTGTCATTAAATACGAAACGGGCGTTCTGTGGTTTTCGATACAGGTTCGTGCCGATTTCGACCAGCCGGTTATAAAACGGATTACGTTTCGGCTGCATGTGAATGGAGACGATGTTCCCTTCCACAATCGGCTTGAAATCGATCCAGCCTGCCAGCATGTCGGACGAAACGTCATCCACAACGGTCTGCACACCCCCCACTGTCGCGTACAGCTGAAAATCCTGCGATAACAGCGATTCGAACAGCGCTTTCTGCGTTTCCAGGCTGGCGCTGTCCGGTTCAAGGACGGTGACCGGCAATTCGATCGTGGCCGTTTGCAGGTTCATCCCCAGGATGTGCAGCTGGGTCATGGTGGTCACTTTATCGACCGTTTTGCCGTTTTTCCCCGGATTGATGATCACTTCCGAACCGTGCAGCGTGATATCCGGCTGCTCCATCGGTTCATCAATATATCCGGCCAGAGACGAGATGAAATTGAAAGCGACGCGTTCGTCAAACAGCAAAACCGGCTCCAGGCGATATTCAAAAATTGCCGCTGCCAGCTGTGTATGCAGGTTGTCTACCGGATGTCCGTCCCGGCCAATGTTCCAGGCTTTTTCAACCGTGGCATCGAACTGGATTTGCATCCCCAATTCTTCCGGAATGGCGTGCCAGGTATCCGATCCGTATGTAAAGGCGAAGGCCGCTTCGGTTGGATATTTCAACTGGGCCCGCAGTTTTTGCAGGGCTTCTTCTTTGGTCAGTCCGCCGATTGAAACCCCCGCCACGTTCACGCCTTCATATATTTTTCCCTGATATCCGCTGGAATACCAGGTAATCAGTCCAAAAAAGAACAGGACGCCCAAAATCAGCGCGCTGATCAATACAAAAAAGATTTTTGGGAGCAGGCCTCCCTGGTTTGTGTTCGTTTTTTCTTGCATCATATTCCTATTTTACAATGTGACCAATAACAGGTCGAATTTTCAGGAATCCTTAAGATCAGATTTAAATGCCGGCCACGGAAGGGCATCCCGGGACGGAGGTACAGCTGCTGATTCGCATGGCGTGGGTTCCGTTTGCGGATGGTGTCTTGAAAAAAGAAACGCTTTTGGAAATCCATCGGTCATTTTTCAAATTCCTGCGAAATATTTCTGTGATAGATATAAATATCCGTTTCGTTAAATAACAGATATTCGTCATACGGGCCGAATGCGGCCCGGACCACCGGCTCTGTCAGCCCATAAGTCTTGTTGCGGCTGACCAGCAAAAATTCCGCGTTGAAGCCGGCTTTGTACCAATCCATTTTCGTGGCCTGTGCGGAAGGGATCGCGACGTCATTTGCGGTTTCTACCGGCGCGACGGAGATACGGTTGTCCGAATAATAATTGATTGCGTGACTTTCCCAATACGTTCCATAGCCGTTTTGCAAGCCACGTTCCAGCAGCGCTTCGCCAATTTCAATGAAGGCCTGATTGTTTTGCGGACCGGAAAGATAGGTTGTTCGAACGTTCCCGAGTGAAAACAACAGCAGCGGCAAGCAGAACATGGCTTGAATTTTCGGCTGGTTCAATGGCCTTTCCGTCAGTTGGCGGGCGAACAGGATCAGGCCGAAGAAAAAGGCCGGGCTCAGGTAGCGTACCGCCTGCTCTTCCCGGGTGACGGTTGTGAATGTGAAACTGCCGGCGCAGAACGCGCAGGCAGCCAGCAAAACCTGTGTGAGCCGGTCCGCGCGGAAAAATTGGAGCAAGGTCCTCAGCAACGCCGCCAGTATCATCAGTGCGGCAACCGCCCCGGCGATCTGAGGGATGGCCCGCAGCAGCGGCCCGTTCAATTCAGACAGAATAAAGCCGAAGATCCGCAGCCAGGTCAGCAGTGTGTTGAGCAGATAGGCGGGCAGGTGGCTCAGCGGCGTGAGTGTTGTTTGAGCCGCGCCGGTCTGCAGAAATCCGGCCTGGTTCAGCCAGGCTGGGACGGCTTTGCCGATGACGGCGGCGATTCCCAACAGGAAGATCAATTTTATTTCGTTCCCGGTACGCTGCCGGAATTGGCGCAGGATGAGAACCGCCAACAGCGGCAGAACGCCGTAATAAAGGACAAAGGTATCCGCAATGACGCCTGCTGCTGCAATGAAGGAAAGCAGCCCCAGGCGCAGCCAGCGGTCGCCCCCTCTGTTGCTTGAGAGGGCTTTTTCAGTCAGGAAAAACAGCAGCAGGATGTAGACGACAGCGATGCCGTGCATCCCGACCGTCAGCAGCGGATGGCGCAGGGCTGTCGGGACAAACAGGATCGGCAGCAGACAGGCCAGGCGGATGGGGAGATTCCTTTTTCCTGTGGATGGTGTCATCAGCAGGAGGGATAAGCCTGCGATCAGCGCATAAGTCAGCGGGCCGGTCAGATAAAGCACCGCTTTGCGGCTCAGGAAAGTTCGCAGTAGGGCTGTCGCCAGGATGTCGCCGGTGAGTCCTGTGAAGAAGCCGCCGCGCCAGTTCGCCAGCAGCAGGTTGCCCGACAGCATGTCCTCTCCGGCCAGCAGAAAGTAGGCGTTATCGGAGTTCACCGAGAAGGCGAAGCTGTAAAAATGAACGTAGTACCAGGTGAGGAGCGCCAAAAGAGCCCCGGCCGCTGCCGCTTTTAACCCATAGCGCGTAAGAAATGATCGCATGGGTTAAGTATAGTATAGGAGAATACATCGCTGTGATACAATAACCAAATGGAGGAGAGATTATGAAAAAAGCGCTAATTACCGGTGTGACCGGGCAGGATGGTTCTTATCTGGCCGAGCTTCTGATCGAAAACGGCTATGAGGTTCATGGTATCGTACGGCGGGCAAGCACGTTTAACACACGCCGGATTGACCATTTGTATAATCTTTCCCAGAGCGGGGAAAATCCCATCCCGTTCTTTCTGCACTACGGCGATATTACGACTTCGGAATCATTGCTCGACATTATTTATAATGTCAATCCGGATGAAATCTACCATTTGGCCGCCCAGAGCCACGTGCGGGTGAGTTTCGACATTCCGGAATACACCGGTGATTCGACCGGACTGGGCACAATCCGAATTTTGGAGGCGATGCGGAAAACCCGCAGCCAGGCCCGTTTTTATCAGGCCTCAACCAGCGAATTATTCGGCAGCGCCAAACCTCCGCAGAGTGAAAATACGCCCTTTGAACCGCAGAGCCCCTATGCCGCGGCAAAGCTTTACGCATATTGGATCACACGGAACTATCGTGACGGCTATGGTATGTATGCCTGCAACGGGATTCTGTTCAATCATGAGTCCCCGCGCCGGGGCGAAACCTTCGTGACGCGAAAAATTACGCGTGCATTGGCCATGATCATTGCCGGCGTCCAGCGCACCCTTTACCTGGGGAATCTGGATGCCAAACGGGATTGGGGATACGCGCCGGAATATGTGGAAGCGATGTGGAAAATCCTGCAGCAGGACAAGGCGGACGATTTTGTTCTTGGGACCGGTGAATCCCATACGATCCGTGAGTTTCTGGATGAGGCTTTCGGGTATGCCGGTCTTGATTGGAATGATTATGTGAAAATTGATTCCCGTTATTTCCGTCCGACGGAAGTGGATTATCTGCTGGCTGATCCCGCCAAAGCCAAGTCGGTTTTGAACTGGGAACCGCGCATTAAATTCCATGAATTGGTAAAAATCATGGTGGACGCCGATCTTGAGTCGCTCGGACTGGAATGCCCGGGTGAAGGGAAACGCATCCTGATCAAGAATTTCGGAAACTGGCATCGCTGGGAGGATCAGGTCATCAGCATGGAACGCTGAGCCTGATAAGCGCTTATGGCCAAAAATCTGACATTAATCGACGGACATGCCATCGCATACCGTTCCTATTTTGCGCTGACCGCCGGCAGCGGCGGAAGTGAGCGCTGGCAAACCTCACAGGGCGAACCGACCGCGGGAATTTACGGTTTCGCCAGTATTTTGTTACGGCTGCTGGAAAAAGACCGTCCGGATTATCTGGCCATTGCTTTTGACACCGGGAGAACATTCCGGAATGACCTGTATGAAGATTACAAGGCCACGCGCGCCAAAATGCCGGAGGATTTACGCCCGCAAATTGAACGGATGCGGGAACTGGCGGACCGGTTTGGGATTCCCCGGCTGGAAATGGAAGGGTTTGAGGCCGATGATGTGCTGGGGAGTGTGGCGCATACCGCCGCGGCGGAAGGGTACGATGTGCGGATCATTACCGGCGATCGCGACCTGCTGCAGTTGGTCACGGATCGGATCACGGTCAGTCTTTCCGGCAGCAAATTGTCAGACTCCATCGAATATAACGCGGCACTGGTGACAGATTTTCTGGGCGTTCCCCCCGAAAAAGTGGTGGATTATAAAGCGCTGGTTGGAGATTCCTCCGATAACTATGCCGGCGTGCCCGGGATCGGTCCCAAAACGGCGGTCAAGCTGTTGGCCGATTATGGGACGCTGGACGGAGTGTACGAGAACCTCGCTTCGTTGAAAGCGTCCATGCAGGAAAAGCTGATCCAGAATAAGGAGAGCGCCTATCTGAGCCAGGATCTGGCGAAAATCAGGACAGACCTGGATTTGAACGTCAATCTTGATCAGGCCTGTACCGACCACTTGAATTTCAGAGGCGCGGAGGACCTTTTCCGACAACTGGAATTTAAAACATTGATCCCGAAATTAAAAACTTTGGCTCCGAGCTTCAATTCAAGCGGACCGCAGCTCTCGTTTTTTGAAATGGCACAGGTTCCCGCGGTTCAATCAGTTGGATCGGATCCGACCGGCACTGAGGATTCCTATCTCCCGGATACAACGATCGTGAATACGCCGGAAGCGCTGGCGAGTTTGTGCGCTTCATTACAAAAGACGGATCTGATCAGCTTCGATACCGAAACGACCGGTGTGGATCCGATGAACTGTCACCTGGTGGGCATATCGCTGGCGGTCGAACCAGGCAAAGGATATTACATTCCCGTCGGTCACCTGACGGGCGAACCACAGCTTCCGCTGGAACAGGTGCTGGATGCGCTGCGGCCGGTCATGGAAAATCCGCAGATCGGCAAAACGGGCCATAACATCAAGTTCGACGCCCTGATTTTGAAAAACAACGGACTTGACGTACAAGGGATTGTTTTTGACTCGATGATTGCCGGTTGGATCATTGAGCCGACTTCAAAAAATCTGGGCCTGAAACCAATGGCGTCAAGATTGCTTGGCATTCACATGACGACCATTGAAACGCTGATCGGAAAAGGAAAAAATCAGCGCACCATGGCTGAGGTCCTGGTGACTGAAGCGGCGCCTTATGCCGTAGCCGACGCTGAAATCGTGCTGCAACTGATGCCAAAACTGAAACAGGTGCTGCAAGAGCAGGATACCGAGAAAATATTTCAGGAACTGGATATTCCGGTCATTCCGGTGCTAATTGAGATGGAATATGCCGGGATCAAGTTGGACGCTCCGTTTCTGAAAGCGATGTCAAAGAAATTGGAAGTGCGGCTGGCTGAAATTGAGAAACAGGTTTACGAGCTGGTTGGTTATCCGTTTAACATCAATTCCACCCAACAGCTTTCGAAAGCGCTTTTTGATACCTTACTCCTGCCACAACCGCCCGGCACAAAGAAGACCGCCTCAGGGCATTATTCGACCGCGGCGAATGTGCTGGAGGAAATGCAGGGGACCCATCCCGCGATCGATCTGATCCTGGAAAACCGTGAGCTTTCCAAGTTAAAGAGCACCTATCTGGATGCACTGCCGGCCAGTGTCAATCCTGCCACCGGGCGTATTCACACCTCTTTCAACCAAACCGGTACCGTGACCGGGCGGATTGCTTCCAATTCGCCGAATCTGCAGAATATTCCTACCCGCACGGAACTGGGACGGCAGGTTCGCAGCGGATTTGTAGCGGATCCCGGTTCGGTACTGCTGTCTGTGGACTACAGTCAGATCGAACTGCGGATCGTAGCGCACCTGGCGCAGGACGAGAGCATGCTCAATGCTTTCCGGGCCGGGCAGGATATTCATGCCGCGACTGCCGCGGCAATTTATGGCTGTCCACTGAATGAAGTGACCAAAGAGATGCGCCGTCATGCCAAGGCGATCAATTTCGGATTGATTTATGGCATGAGCGCGTTCGGCTTGAGCAAATCTGCCAATCTGAGTCAGGCGGACGCCGCGGCGTTTGTCAAGGCTTATTTCAAGCAATTTCCCGCCGTCAAGCAGTTTTTAGATGGGTTACGGAAACAGGCTGCCAGCGATGGTTATGTCAGCACGGTCATGGGCCGGAAACGGTATTTCCCGGATCTTGGGCGGCAAATGAATGTAAACCTGCGTAATCGGGAAGAGCGGGAAGCCATTAACGCGCCTGTACAGGGGACCGCGGCTGATATCATGAAAATTGCCATGATTCGTCTGTCGGCGGCATTGAAGGAATCCGGTCTGAAATCCAAAATTCTGTTGCAGGTGCATGACGAATTGCTGCTGGAATGTCCGGAGGGCGAAGTTTCCCGGGCCCGGGAAATTGTCCAGAATGTGATGGAACATGCGGTGACGCTTTCGATCCCCTTGCTGACCGAAGCACGCAGCGGTCTCAATTGGGGCGTATTGACGCCGTTGGAATGACGTTTCAAAGGTCTAAACGCAATTTGAATTTTCAGTGCGCACTGTATGGGAGTGCATTGTATTGTTCTTGCAGTATGCATGCGGAACATGTTGCGTTCCTTCTATAAAGCATTCCGTACATTTAAGAAGAAAAACCATTAGAATTGACATAATGAATGCAGCAAACACTGATGAAAACAAACTGATCGACCGGGCTATTCAGGGAAATCTGGATGCCTTTAACGGTCTGGTTTTGATTTATCAATCGATTGTTTATAATACCGCCTTACGAATTATGAATGATTCACAGGCAGCGGATGACCTTGCGCAGACGGCTTTTATCTCCGCCTGGCAGCACATGGACACTTTCAAAGGCAATTCGTTTAAACCCTGGATCCTGCGGATTACGATTAACGCCTGCTATGATGAATTGCGGCGCCAGCGCCGTCATCCCGCGGTGCCGCTTGAACCGGTCACGCCTGACGGGAACGAAGAAAATGAAGACGCCTGCTGGTTGATTGATCCGGCTGCGCATCCGAAAGAAGTGTCGGAGAAGAAAGAAACCTTGTCGATGGTGTTGGAATGTCTGGAGGCGCTGCCGGAGGATTACCGTACAGTGATGGCGATGATTGATGTTCAGGAGATGAATTATCAGGAAACGGCGGATATACTTCAAAAGCCGCTTGGGACGATCAAAAGCCGCCTGCTGCGCGCCCGGCTGCGGATGCGCGAATGTCTACAGGGAAAAGGGGAACTTTTTCGCGGTGTTCAACGTACTATGGATGAGGAATAGTTTATGAGAAGGATGGATGGTACGAAAGAACTGGAGTGGGTCAGCAGCTACCTGGATCAGGAACTGGATGCGGGCGAGATTTCTGCTTTTGCTGAAAAGCTGGCAAAGAACCCCGCGCTTTCAGATGAGGTGGCGGACTTTTCACAGTTAAAGCAATTGCTGAAATCGATACCGCAGGAAAAACCGCCCCGTAATTACACGCTGACGCGAAAAATGGCAGAGACGGTGCGCAAACCGGGGATTCTGGAAAGATTGTTCCCCGTGTTCCGGTTCGCGGCGATGGCGGCCTGTGTCGGTCTTGTTCTGACTTTCCTGCTTCCCGGTTTGCATTTCATTGCTCCGGAAGACGAGAATTTGTATCTGCAAAAATCCGTCATCGATTTGACAACTGTCGTGTTGCCGGAAGCCGGCAGCGGTACGGACCCAATGAGTGCGCAGGCGCCGGTTGCGGGATTGATGGCGGCAGAACCTGATGTGCAAAATCTCCAACAATCCGTCAGTGATTTGACAACTGCCGTGTTGCCGGAAGCAGACAGCGATATGGCCCTAATGAGTGCTCAGGCTCCTGAAGTCGGATTGATGGCGGGAGAACCCGATATGCAAAGTTTCCAACCAACGGAATTGGAGGGTAGCGATGTATTGCCGGTTACGGTAAAGAGATCTTCTCATGGTGTTCGCGGTGGCAGTCCAAAAAATGAAATGCTGATGACGGCTGAGCGAATGCTGCCGGACGACCGCAGCCAGGCTGAAGATGATTCAGGGAATACCGGTTCTGCTTCGGATGCGCAGGATCGGCTGGATGCTGCCGAGGAACAGGCGGCCGGACAATCCTGTGTGGTCGGGACGGAAAGTGGTACGGAACGAACGCTGCAGGTGTTGGGAACCGCGCGCGTCATTTTTATGGTGCTGTTGGGTGGAAGTCTTCTTTGGATGCTGATCACGTGGCTGGAACGCAAGCGGATCGCAGTATGATTTTGGGAAATCATTGAATTATCCCAATTTTTCAGTTTTGTCTACTTCTCATTTCCTCAAAATCGATTCCTGCTGAGCCTGTCACTCGCCAAACGATTCAGGCTGATTCCGGATTCGGCGGCCTCCAACGCCAGCTGCCGATGCAATTCTGGCGGAATCCGAACCATGAAGCGCCCACTATATTTTTTCATAGCAAGCGGTTCCGGAACCGCTTCGCCGTTTTTTTGTAAATCTTCTGTAACATCAGCAACCACCTGCCGGATACCGCGGAACGCTTCCTCCGGTTCGGCAGCCAGCCAGCTCAGGCTGGCAAACTCCGCACACAACCCGATATAGGAGCCGTCTTCTTCAGACCAGATGACACGATAGCTGTAGTGGTCATTTCGTAACATTGGTTAATCCTCCTCATCCCCAGCCGGTAACGCCAATTTCTCAATGGCTTTGAGTACCTGCTTTACCTGATAAACTTTCGCCATCCCCTTGTCGTTTTGAATATTCACACGCGGATCTCCCGGCCAGGGCGTCCTGTAAATCCTGTGACTGCCGCGCGATTGTCTGGCCTCACCAAAGAAATGGTCACATACCTTACATAAATCGCTAAAACTGATCCCTTTCGGATTCAGGCGCATTCCTTTGAGGATGTCTTTGATGGCGGGCATATCTAATTAATACCACTATTAACACTATTGTCAAGGATTCGATGGTTTCTACCTTGGGGAGTGCGTTGCACAGTCCCGTCTGTCCCGTTTTTTGAATCCTTCCTGTCAGTGAAACATGGGTCAGAACTAAAAATCGTGTATGATTAATATGGTTTTGTCTGATAAACCAGCAGAAACAGCAGAAAAACGCTGCCGATGCATCAAAATGAAGCCATATTGGGGAAAATTATGACGCAGAAATATAACAACAGTATCCCGCCGAAGGTGGGCTACCTACCGGAACGAATCGAACGACTGAATGATTTGGCCTATAATCTGTGGTGGTCGTGGAATCCGGACGCCGTGGAAGTTTTTCAGAAAATCAATCCGGTTCTCTGGGAAAAGGTTTCACACAATCCGGTTGCGTTCCTGCAACAGGTTGCTCATCCGTTGCTGGATCAGGCTGCGAACGATCAGCAGTATCTGGCGCTTTATGATCAGGTCACCACATCCTTTGATGCCTACGTCAACCAGAAGAGCACCTGGTTCACCGAAAAATATCCGGATTTGACCGAACAACAGATCGCTTATTTCTCATTCGAATTTGGGCTGCATGAATCTATTCCTGCTTATGCGGGCGGACTCGGCATTTTGGCCGGCGATCATTTGAAAGAAGCCAGTGATATGGGGCTGCCGCTTGCAGCAATTGGCTTCATTTATACCCAGGGTTATTTTGTACAGAAAATTACGGAAGACGGCTGGCAGGAGACTTCAAATTTCTATCTGGATTTTAATAAACTGCCTATGATTCCCCTGACGGATGAAAAGGGGAATCCTCTGCTGATTTCCGTTCCGCTGCCGGGCCGGGAGATCAAAGCCCGCATTTGGAAAATACAGGTAGGGCGCGTAGATCGGAAGAGCGTCGTGTAGG